>CAYXJI010000040.1:0-16292 GCA_964465175.1 uncultured Burkholderiaceae bacterium
AGCTGGTGGGTTTGATCGCGATGGACACTTCCAAATCTTGCCCGGTACTGATGCCACCCAACACACCGCCTGCATTGTTCGAGTTACAGCCTTGCGGCGATAGAGAATCGCCATGCTTGGTGCCACGCTGGGTCACACTGCCAAAGCCGGCACCAATTTCAACACCTTTGACAGCATTGATGCCCATCATGGCGTAAGCTATATCCGCATCCATTTTGTCAAACAAAGGCTCACCCAAACCTACGGGCACATTGCTGACCGATACGCGAATCCGCGCACCGCAAGAATCGTGCGCCATGCGCAGTTCTTCCATATATGCCTCTATGTGTGCAACGTTGGCAACGGGTGCAAAGAATGGGTTGTTGGGCACATGGTCCCAAGACTCAAAAGGTACGACCACATCACCCACCTGCGTCATGCAGCCGCGAAAAACAGTGCTGTATTGCTGTGCCAACCATTTCTTGGCCACTGCGCCTGCTGCTACCATCAGCGCGGTCAAGCGTGCCGATGAACGACCGCCACCGCGTGGGTCACGTAAACCGTATTTCTGCCAATAGGTGTAGTCGGCATGGCCTGGGCGAAAGGTGTCCAAAATATTGCCATAGTCTTTGCTGCGCTGGTCGGTGTTTTTAATCAACAAGCAAATGGGTGTGCCAGTCGTTTTGCCTTCATACACACCACTCAAAATTTCAACCGCATCGGCTTCGTTGCGCTGGGTTACAAATTTGGATGTACCAGGACGGCGGCGATCTAAATCGGGTTGGATATCGGCCTCAGATAGCGACATGCCAGGTGGACATCCGTCGATGATGCAGCCAATAGCTGGGCCGTGGGATTCACCAAAATTGGTGACAGCGAAGAGTGTTCCAAAAGTATTGCCTGACATATTGACTCGATTTTAAGCGCTTTACTTCTGAAAGACCTAAAAAATTGCGGTACAATCATGGGCAAGGCGGAGTGTGGCGCAGCCTGGTAGCGCACCTGGTTTGGGACCAGGGGGTCCAAGGTTCGAATCCTTGTACTCCGACCAAATTTTAAGGATCGTCGAAACTCAATAGTCTCGACGATCCTTTTTAGTTTCACAAAATATTCGCATGAATTGTCGCCCTTATTTCATGCAAGCAGTTTTCGGAGTGTAGCGCAGCCCGGTAGCGCACCTGGTTTGGGACCAGGGGGTCCAAGGTTCGAATCCTTGTACTCCGACCAAGATAAAAAGCCTCGTTGAGCAATCAATGAGGCTTTTTTGTGTTTACCGATATCTTAGAACTGCATAATTAAACACGAAGGAAGCACTAAGCAAAACGCGCCATGACTCTAATTGTGTGATCGCTTAATTGCGCAAGTTCATGGACATTCAATTCCCGAGCTTGATTCAGTTGCTGCAATTCGGGCAAAGCAAACATACCCGCGCCAGAACCTAATAACTTAGGTGCCAAATACAACAGCAATTCATCGACACAATCGGCCGCAATCAAGGCACCACTGAGCTTCGCACCCGCCTCCACATGCAGCTCATTGATTTGCTGCTCACCCAGCACGTGCAACAGTGCGGACAGATCAATTTGTGACTCTGAAGCTTTTGTACTTGGCAAATACAATAAATTTGCCCCCGCTCGGCGTAAATGTTCTTCAAGCTCGGGATTGTGATTCGCATGGACAATACTCGCAGTAGCCCCCTGAAGTAATTTGGCAGAAATCGGTGTTCGCAAATGAGAATCAAGCACCCATTTACGAGGCTGAAGCAAGACTTCGTGCTCAGGCAAACGCACATTCAATTGCGGATCATCGGCCAATACCGTACCAATTCCCGTCAAAATGGCATCAGACTTGGCACGCCAGCGATGCCCATCGATTCTTGCCTCACTGCCAGTAATCCACTGACTCTGACCATTCGGCAACGCAGTGTAGCCATCCAAACTGGCTGCCATTTTTAGGCGCACCCATGGCCTACCAACTTCCATGCGCTTAAAGAAACCCAGATTCAACTCGCGCGCATCTTTGGCTAGCAAACCATGCGTGACGGCGAGCCCTGCTGCTTGCAACAAAGCAAATCCTCGTCCCGCCACTTGTGGATTGGCATCTTCACCAGCGGCCACCACCCGCGCTAAACCTGCTTCGATCAAGGCATTTGCGCAAGGCGGCGTTCGTCCATAATGACTGCAAGGCTCCAGCGTCACATAGGCAGTGGCACCACGCACCTCGTTGCCCAAACTAGCAGCGTCGCGCAAGGCCATCACTTCGGCATGCGCCTGCCCTACCGGCTGCGTCCATCCCTGTCCCAAAATGACGTCGTCCTTAACGATCACGCAACCCACTTTGGGATTCGGCGACGTCAATATCGTGGCGCGGGAAGCCAGTTCCAGCGCCAGGCGCATGTAATGCACATCCTTGCTTGAGTTCATCGCAAATCAGTCTAGGTATTTTGTACCGTGATGGTGGGAAATTTACTACTCATATCTTTGGCTTTGTCGGCGACTTTGATCGCCACTCTGCGTGCAATCTGTTTATAAATGCGCGCAATGTGGCCATCAGGATCGGCCACTACGGTCGGCTTACCCGAGTCCGCTTGTTCGCGAATCGCCATCGTCAAAGGCAAGCCGCCCAAAAAATCAACGCCGTATTCAGCACACATTTTTTCGCCACCGCCAGCACCAAAGATGGCTTCAGCATGCCCGCAATTCGAGCAAACATGGGCACTCATATTTTCAACAATACCCAAAATAGGAATACCAACTTTCTCAAACATTTTCAAACCCTTACGTGCGTCGAGCAGGGCAATATCTTGCGGCGTGGTGACGATCACAGCGCCGGTTACTGGCACTTTTTGCGACAATGTTAACTGGATATCTCCCGTACCCGGTGGCATATCGACGATCAGATAATCAAGATCGCGCCAATTGGTTTGCTCTAATAATTGCTGCAAAGCCTGGGTCACCATAGGTCCACGCCACACCATCGGTGAATCTGGATCGATCATAAATCCTATCGACGACACTTGCACGCCGTAGTTTTGCAAAGGCTCCATGGTCTTGCCATCCAAAGATTCGGGACGCGCCGCAATTCCCATCATCATGGGTTGCGAGGGGCCATAGATATCTGCATCTAATAGGCCGACCGAGGCACCTTCTGCCGCAAGAGCCAAGGCCAAATTTACGGCGGTAGTCGACTTCCCTACCCCGCCTTTGCCGGAGGCGACGGCGATAATGTTTTTCACGTTGGGCATGATTTTGATACCACGCTGGACGGCATGCGCCACGATCTTAGTCGCTACATTCACTTGAAATTCCAACTGCGCCAAGCTTGACTGTGCCGCCAAAGCCTGTTTTACCAAATCGGCGATGAAGCTTAATTGACTCTTCGCCGGATAAGCTAGTTCAATCTCCATACTGGCGACCATGCCCTTGACCTGAATATTTTTGACGGATCTAGTCGCAATAAAGTCTTTTTGCGTATTGGGATCAAGCACTGTTGCTAAGACAGCCTTAATTTCTTCAATTGTTTTTTCAATTTGCTGTGTATTCATTTGACCTGCTGACATGTGATTCTCCATTCAATTTTCGTCAGTCTAACGTAATTTTTGCGCTTAGCTGAGGATAGCCCTGCAGAACGCTGGCTTTTTACTGTCAACTCGAATCGAACGATGGCCGTTGCTAAAAATTAAATATCGCGGCAAATCCAGAAATAAATACGGCACAAATTCCTAGCCATTCACGCAAATTGCGCGAGATGCACAAGTGCTGATTTCCACGCTTTTGACGCCGTTCGCTGTTAAAATATGCGCTTCACCGATTAACCGCCTTACTTATTTAAAGCCATCCTTGATTATGACTCGCCAGCTGTTCGTCACTACCGCCCTTCCTTACGCTAATGCGCCTTTCCACCTCGGTCACATCATGGAGTACATCCAGGCCGATATCTGGGTACGCCATCAGCGAATGGCGGGCAATGAAGTGCATTTTGTGGGTGCTGACGATGCACATGGCGCACCGATTATGATCGCGGCGGAGAAGGCGGGGATTACGCCGCAGGAATTTGTCGGTCAAATCGCAGCGGGGCGTAAGCAATACTTAGATGGTTTTCACATAGAATTCGACAACTGGCACTCCACCGATGGTCCAGAAAACCACGCATTATCACAAGACATCTATCGCAAGCTAAAAGCCGCAGGTTTTATCACCAGCAAAACCATAGAACAATTCTACGATCCAGTCAAAAACATGTTTTTACCGGATCGTTACATCAAGGGCGAATGCCCAAAATGCGGCGCTAAAGATCAATACGGTGACTCTTGTGAAGTGTGCTCGGCCGTGTATGCACCTACCGAAGTCAAGAATCCCTACTCCGTCTTGACTGGCGCGACCCCGGTCATGAAGTCCTCGGAACACTTTTTCTTCAAACTGTCGACTTTATACGCGGCTGTGCCTTACAAGATCATCGCTTGCAATCCGAAGTCGCGAACAAGTGCAAAGAATGGCTGGAAGGCGATGGCGGTTTGGGCGACTGGGATATCAGCCGCGACGCGCCTTATTTTGGAATCGAAATTCCGGATCAACCAGGTAAGTATTTCTATGTTTGGCTGGACGCGCCAGTGGGTTACTTGGCTTCACTGAAAAATTATTTCGGAAAAATAGGCCGTGATTTTGATGCCTTTATGGCCGATCCACAGACCGAACAAATTCATTTTATCGGCAAAGATATTACTTATTTCCATACGCTGTTCTGGCCTGCTATGTTGAAATTTGCAGGCTACAAAACACCGGACAATGTATATGCCCACGGCTTCGTCACGGTCTCAGGCGAAAAAATGTCAAAATCACGTGGCACAGGTATTTCGCCATTACGCTACTTAGAAATTGGCATGAATCCAGAATGGCTGCGCTATTATTTTGCCGCCAAACTCAATGCCAAAGTCGAAGATTTGGATATGAATCCCGATGACTTCGTGGCGCGGGTGAACTCGGATTTGATCGGTAAATACATTAACATCGCCAGTCGTGCGGCGGGCTTTATCACAAAACGTTTTGATGGTGCGGTCAATACAGCATGGGCCACCGATGACGATGCTTTCATCCAAAATTTACGCAAAGTATCGGGCGATATTCAAGCCTTATATGAAGCCCGCGAGTTCGGCAAAGCCTTGCGCGCTATCATGGAGCAAGCCGATATGATCAATGCCTACGTCGATGCGAATAAGCCTTGGGAATTGGCAAAGCAAGCAGAAAACGATGCCAAATTGCAGGAAGTCTGTAGTCGTTTATTAGAAGCTTTCCGTATTTTGACCATCTTTTTGAAACCTGTGCTGCCACAGTTGGCGAGCCAAGTGGAAGCGCAATTAAACATTGCCCCCTTAAACTGGGCTAGCGTTGCCACACCGATTCCAGATCAACACAAAATCAATCCTTATGTGCATTTGATGCAGCGCGTCGATCCTAAGATTTTTGATCAATTGTTTGATGCACCGGTGGTGGCGAATACGGTGACGAAAGCCTCGCCTGATACCCATCCCCTCCCTACCCCGCCCCTTGAAGGAGAGGGAGTGGCTGGTGGCGTTATTGAAGATTTGGCACCTGAGATTAAGATTGACGATTTCGCCAAGGTCGATTTACGTATCGCCAAGATTGTCAATTGTGAGCACGTTGAAGGCTCAGATAAATTATTGCGCTTGACTTTAGATGTGGGCGAAGGCAAAACCCGTAATGTATTTTCAGGCATCAAGTCAGCGTATCAGCCAGAACAATTAATCGGCAAATTCACCGTCATGGTCGCGAATTTAGCGCCACGCAAGATGAAATTCGGTATGTCTGAGGGCATGGTGTTAGCAGCCTCGGCTGTCGACGAAAAAACCAATCCTGGTCTGTATATTTTAGAAGCATGGCCTGGTGCCGAGCCTGGCATGCGGGTTCGCTGATCGCCACTATGGACGTCGTCATACGCGAAGCCAATGTCGAAGACGCGCCTTTATTGGCGCATTTGACGCGCAATGCTTGGGCCGACAAAGTAGCGGCAAGCTCGTCCGGCCACGCTGAGTCCAGCGAAAAAGTTGCGCAAGAATTACTCCAAGGTGGCGGCTTCGTTTTGCTCGTGAATGATGAACCTGCAGGCTCAGTACGCTGGCTTCCCATCGATGACAATGGCAGCACTTGGGAGATGCGGCGCATGGGCATCTTGCCCGCGTTTCGTGGCGAAGCGCTGTCCCAGCAATTACTCGAAGCGGTGATACACCATGCCCAAATGTCGGGTGTGGAAGAACTACGTTTAGGCGTGCGCACCGACCAACCACGACTGGTCGATCTGTACGCCGCCTATGAATTCGAACTCGCGCCAGAATTGGAATACGTCCATGCCAATCCGAACGAAGCACCGCCGCATGTGATGCGACGCTTTTTACGTTGAACTTTTTTTGCCTCACTGGGCGATCACTACGCTCAATAAAAATCCTCGATTGTCCGCACGCCTTCTTCTATTTTAGAGATACCAATTCATGCTTATTCCTATCCCTCAGCGCTTGGCACAATTACGCAGCGCAATGGCGAGTCACGCTTATAGCGCCTATTTGATTCCTTCATCCGACCCGCATTTATCTGAATACTTGCCTGCGCACTGGCAAGGACGCGAAGTGTTTTCGGGCTTCACTGGTTCCGCAGCGACCTTAGTTGTCACACTCGATTTCGCTGGCCTGTGGGTCGATAGCCGCTATTGGTCACAAGCAGAAATCGAGCTAGCTGGCAGTGGCATCACGATGATGAAAATACAGTCGGCCGCAGCGACCGCGCATATAGATTGGTTGGCACAACAACTACCAGCGCAAGCTGTACTCGGCGTGGATGGCAATAGCCTAAGCCTCGCCAGTGCTCGCGCGCTACACGGCGCATTCTCAGCCAAACAAATCACACTAAAAACGGATCAAGACTTACTCGACACCGTATGGCATGACCGTCCAGACTTACCGCATGCGCCAGTATTCGAACATGCACTACCTTTCGCCTGTGTCAGTCGGGCGCAGAAGTTGACGGATCTACGCACCCAAATGCGCAACAAAGGCACGAATTGGCATTTCATTTCTACCGTCGATGACATTGCCTGGCTATTTAATCTACGCGGTGCAGACGTGAACTACAACCCGGTGTTTGTATCCCATGCCTTAATTGGCTTAGAAACGGCGACCTTATTCGTCTCTGCGGCCAAAGTTTCACCAGACATCACGAGTATCTTACAGCAAGATGGCGTGGTACTGCGGCCTTACCAAGAGGCAAAACTCGGCTTGCAAACCTTAGACGCGGGCGCGACGCTCTTGATCGATCCACGTCGTGTTACTTTTGGTTTTCAGCAAGCGATTCCATCTTCCGTCAAAGTCATCGAGGCAATGAACCCTTCGGTCTATGCCAAATCGCGAAAAACACCGGAAGAAGCCCAGTTTGTACGCGAAGCGATGGAACAAGATGGTGCTGCGTTATGTGAGTTCTTCGCTTGGTATGAGCAAGTGCAGAATAAAGTCGCCATCACCGAATTAAGCATAGATGAAAAGATCTGTGAAGCACGTGCACGTCAGCCACATTTTATCTCACCCAGTTTTGGCACCATCGCGGGCTTTAACAGCAACGGCGCCATGCCACACTATCGTGCTACGCCCGAATCTCATGCCAGTATTGAGGGTGATGGTTTGCTCTTAATCGACTCTGGCGGTCAATATTTAAACGGCACCACCGATATCACACGAGTGGTACCGGTAGGCACACCATCAGCAGCACAGAAACGCGACTTTACTTTGGTCTTAAAAGGCATGATCGCCTT
This sequence comes from uncultured Burkholderiaceae bacterium, assembly GCA_964465175.1. GTDB lineage: Bacteria > Pseudomonadota > Gammaproteobacteria > Burkholderiales > Burkholderiaceae_D > Undibacterium. The sequence continues at coordinate 7,792 of CAYXJI010000040.1, forward strand.
GTCCCGCATGAAATTTCCGTATGGAACCTATTCCACCGTCTTAGATGCGATTGCCCGCGCGCCGATTTGGGCAGAAGGCATTAACTACGGTCATGGTACCGGGCATGGGGTTGGTTATTTCTTAAATGTGCATGAAGGTCCGCAATCCATTTCCGGTGCTATTCCGAATAGCGATATGGTGATGGAAGTCGGCATGATCACCTCGAATGAGCCTGGCATTTATCGTCCAGGACAATGGGGCGTGCGTATTGAAAATTTGCTGTTATGCGTACCCGCAGAAAGTACCGACTTTGGCGATTATCTACAATTCGAAACCTTAACGCTGTGCCCGATTGATACCCGCTGCCTCGACCTAAGCATCCTGCGCGACGACGAGTTGAGTTGGCTGAATGCGTATCATCAAATGGTACTCCACCGTTTGTCACCAATTGTGCAAGGCGATGCACTGAACTGGTTAAAACAACACACAACACCTGTGCAAAAGTAATTGCAATGCGTCGGCATCTGAGTGAATGTGCTCAGATGCGACCACACACATTATCTTTAGGACTTACGCAAAATTGCGCTAGCTAGGCGGGAAGCCGAAGACAGTACAGTTGTACGGCGAGGCGAACCAACGACGCTAGCGTCTGTTGATGGATTAGGACTTACGCAAAATTGCGCTAGCTAGGCGGGAAGCCGAAGACAGTACGGTTGTACGGCGAGGCGAACCAACGACGCTAGCGTCTGTTTTGCGTAAGTCCTTATCTTAAACAAAGATTAGGCCACCATCGGCAAACTGATTTCAAATTTAGCGCCACCTAATTCAGATTCGCTAATATGGATACGACCGCCATGCAAGACGATAATTTGTCGCACGATCGATAGACCCAAACCAAAACCGCCGGTAGCGCGATCCCGGCTGCGATCTAAGCGATAAAAAGCGTCAAATATTTTTTCACGCTCGGAGGCTGGAATCCCAGCACCATCATCTTCCACACTGATCAGCCAATGCTCGCCTTGCGTTTTTAGACGCCAGATGATTTTTTGGTCGGCATATTTATACGCATTCTTCAAGAGATTTTGTATCGCACGCGATAACAAACGTTGATCAACAAAAAGCGATTTATTCGTGGCAGCACATTCAACTTGCAAGTCTAATCCCTGAGGCTTAGGCGGTAAATGTTGTAAGCAATTTTGAATAAACATCTCCAGCGCTATCGTCTCTCTTTGCAATTGCCCTTGCGCATCGAGTTTTGCACTATCCAATAGCTCAGATACGAGGCTATTGAGCTCACTCAAATCACCTTGCATCGCGATAATTCTCTGCGTTTGTTTGCCATTGATATCGGAGGAGCCTAAACCACTTTGCAAGATCTCCAACGCAAACTCTAGCCGTGCAATCGGCGTACGCAATTCATGTGACACCGAATGCAGCAAATGCTGTTGCGAACTTAGCAGTGTTTCAATGCGATTCGCCATCTGATTAATTTGTTGCGCCAAGGGATAAATACTGGCAGCGGCGGGCGTACTAGCACGCGCGGACAATTGACCAGCGCCAAAATTTTCCGTCACTTTGGCCAAGGCTTGAATATCGCGCCAATGCGCACGCGACCAAAAACCGATAGGAATGAGCAATACAAACGCAACAATGATATAGCGCACGACTTCCAACTTGATATTGAACCAATAATCGATAGGCAATTCTTGCACTAGCAAGACATCGTCCTCACTACCGATATAACGTTCGCCATCCAAGTCAACCCGACGATACAGAACACGCTGCGCCGCATTCACCACGATCTTGCCAGTGGATAATTGCTGGCGCTGACTCTTCGTAAGCTTTTCTAAAGCTTGCTTCAAGGGAATGAGCTCGAACTTCACTTGTGACACTTCACGCACTTTATTTAAGCGCAACAGCCATTCATCACTTGCCGCTTTGTCGATATATTGCTCGATCAAAAAAATCTGCGGTGCCGCCTGACGCAAAGCACTCTGTTCAATAGGGTCGCCAAAAATCCAGGTGATCGCTGCATAGACTAAGGCCGTGGCGACCGCGATCGACAATAGCACGGGTCCCAAAAAACGCAAAAAAAGGCGATTCATCATTGAATCACCTGCTTGAGATTGGCGCTGACTGTCATAGTTGAACTGAAATAAAAACCACGTTAATCGTCTCCTTGCTAGCTATTTTATAAGATAGTACACAGCGTAGGCATAAATATCTCGACGATGCCAAACGAATCTCAAACAAGATTAAGGCAATAATTTAAATTTCGTACAAATTGACGACAAATTTTCGTCATTTTAAGGAGGAATCGCACCAAGGATTTCACTAAGATTCATCATCTGCAAAGCACAAAAAAAGCAGTGATAGATGGAAAATGAAAATTAAAAAATAAGAGGAGCCAAAATGAGACGACACTTTACCCAAGCAAAGCGAACAACGCTAATCACCACATTAGCAGTATCACTCGTACTCACCGCCTGCGGCGGCGGTAGCGACAATAAACTAAGCAGCGATCCAGTCAAAACACCAGCACCTGTTGCGACCAATGAGTTTCTGAATTTGGTCAAAGATGCCAGCTGTGCCAATATAAAAAATCGCTTATGGGTCATCGACCAAAAACAAGTCTTGTGGGACAAAGCTGGCAGTTGTGCTGATGCGGCCTACAGTCAAAGCTTATACGGTCTCACACCACAAAGCAGTTTGTGCAGCAATGCCGACAGCATCGCTGGCCCGCGCTTAAGTTGCAGCGACCCGAGTAGCGAAAGTTTATTTAAGACTATGCTGCAAAATCTGGACAAAGCCGATCTGGGTTTGGGTAGTCAACATCAAGTGCAAGCATTAAGCGTACCCGCAGGTGCCAGTGTGGCGTTACCCTTAAGTGCCTTATTCGCCCCCTTCTATCGTGGCGTAGCCCCGACCAATATTGTGATCAAAGATCTTTCAAGTTGGATTAAATTTTGGGAACTCTCTGGCGTCAAAACACCAACCCTAGATAACAAGGATGACTTCCAATTAAGCATGCGTCTCGCGACTTTCTTCAAAACGAACAATAACTGCAGCGTCACACAAATCCTGAAAGTCAGTTCCAACGGGCAAAAATTAATTGCCGACTTTTTTGAAGAAGAAAGAATAGCCATTGCCAGCTGCGATCCTGAGAGCAAAACCACCAGCACACCAATGAGTATGGTAGCGCTTGCAAAGATCGATTTGCCAGTGGAATTTAATAATATTGGCGGGTCCAGAATCAATACAAAAACGCTAGATCAGGGCAATAATTCTGGCGTCACTAAGGCACGCAATGTTGTCATCCGAGATCTGAATAGCTGGACAGCACTATGGCAAGAGCACAACAGAAGTAGTGCCAGCATCCCCAACGTCGATTTCAGTAAAAATATGGTGATTGCGATTTTCTTAGGAGAAGGTGGATCAGGCTGCTTTGCTATTGAGGACGTCACGCTCTGGCGTGCAGCGGGCAAGGTTCAGGTATCCCATCGTGACCGTTATCCAGGGCCAGCGACGATTTGCCCAGCAATGATTGCAACACCCTACGTATTGTTAGAAATACCGCGTAGCGAGGAAGTAGCAGAGTTTCAAAGTATTCCGTTTTATTTGTAGTTTTTCTTACGCTACAAAACTTTAAATTATTTCTCGATTGTAAAATGGCGAACCATTCACTGATTTTGATCTATTCCCATTAAGCAATCGAGAACGACAACGATGAAAAAACTGTGTACTTTACTCCTCACTAGCCTGACATTTAGCGCGACTAGCTACGGGCAAACGCCAGCGCAAAATCTGATGCCAGATGGCAGCTATGATATGTATCTGGGACTAGGTGCAGTGTTGCGCCCTAGTTATGAAGGCGCGAAAAAAAACAAGCTAGCAGCCCTACCTGTAATGCAAGTGCAATGGAGTAACGGTGCATTTCTGTCTGGGATGAGTGCAGGCTGGCATGTATCTGAACAACCGCAACGCGACTTTGGCCCACTCATTATGCTAGAACCGAGTCGCTCTCCGTCAGGTTTATCAAACAGCATTGATCCACCACGTTATTTTCAAAACGCGGGTATAGGAGCGGAAGCCGACAGCTCAAAAACCAGCAATAAATTAATCGGTTTGGAAAATATTCAAGTGCGAATTTTGTACGGTGGCTTTTATCACCTTCCGCTGAGCAGTAATCTACGCCAAACTAATGTGTTGCTCTATGGCGCTGGTAATAATAAAGATGGACTGCGCTTGAGTAGTGATTTGCGCTATAGCGTCCCTGGTTTGCCCAGCCACCACCGCGTCACACTTGGCCTAGGCATGAATATCGTGAACCAAGCCTATGCACAAAGTTATTTTGGTGTGAGCGAAAGCGAAGCGAAGCAAAGTCTCAATCGACGTTTTCAAGCCAAAGCGGGGGTTAAAGATGTGCATCTCGATGCGTATTGGAATTGGAATTTAAGTTCATCGTGGCTGTTGACTTCAAGAATGCAATTAGGCCATCTAGTTGGCAGCGCCAGCGATAGTCCCTTGGTAGAACGGCGCACGAATTTCACGGTCTCGACTGCATTCGCTTACCGTTTTTAAATTTTTTACGTCAGTACATGTAGGAATAAGACGAATTATCCGCTTAATTATCAGACTAACTACCAGACTAATTACCAGACTAACTACTCGACTAACTGCAAGTCAAAAACACACTGACCGATTACAAAGAAACACCCTTATCGTGAATCACCAGATATCATTACTTGCTAAGTTTGTCCCAAAGCTCACTAGCTTAATTCCCAGCCTGTTTGCTAGCGTACTGCTCTTGTGCGTCTCGCCCGCACAGGCACAGTCTGGAGCACAAATGCGAGCTGAACGCGATGCCGAGTGGACTAGCTATCGTGATGCGTATAAATCGATGTTGTGGTTTGAAAAATTTGGTAAAGCAAAAAATTTAATTCAAGTGCATTTGCAAGTCGTGCCCAAAGATAAGAATGGCACGACTGAAAATTACGGCCTGCATATTTTAGGCAAATCTATCCATCTCAATTTACCTTTAGATGCATTGGGTCGTACCACACTGCCCTTATTAAAATCGGCCTACGATGACAATGCAGAATTGGTCTTAAACCAAAAAACTGGGCTAGCCAGTTTTCATTTCCGCACCAGCCTTAGCTTAAGAGCCGATGGGATTTATGAGATCAGTGAATTGCGCGCGGCTTGCGAGCAGGCCTTGGCCTATCAAGCCTATATAGACCCGACTTCAATCAGAGGCAAAAAATGCGTAGGCGTACGTCTCGCTTTTGCGAAGAAAGACTATGCAGCCCAAGTCGAATTAAAGAATGCGAACAGCGCGCCGCAACTTTTAACATTGGTAGATCATAGCGCCTTGTGGCCAGACGGCATCAACAATGTGAAAGCCGTCAATGTGCTGTTTGCGCCCTACGCAGAAAGAACGCAATTATTCATGCGAACCAGTCCTTTAGGCATGATCGCTTTGTTTGAATAATGCTGTTGTCAGGAAAAATTAAGCTTCCCAAGCCGAAGGGGAAAACAAATACCCCTCGCCCCAAACAGTCTTAATCTTGTCGGAATTTTGATCATCAAAACGACGACGTAAGCGCGAAATCAAATTATCGATGCTTCGATCTAAGCCATCAAACTCGATACCACGCATTTTTTTGAGAATATCATCGCGCGACAATACCTTACCGGGCGATTCCACCAATACCATCAGGAGTTTAAACTCGGTATTCGACAGATCAAGCACCTGCTGCTTCCATTGCACCACGCGATCACTGCGTGAAATATACAGAGCACCAAATTGCAGAACATCAGGATCATGCGATGGCGCGGCATTTTGACGATCTGGGATACGACGCACTAAAGCGCGCAAACGGGCTAACAAAATTCGGGGTTGCACAGGCTTACTGACAAAGTCATCCGCGCCTTGTTCTAAGGCCGACACTTCGTCGTAAGAATCTTCTCGCGCTGTCAAAATGAGAATAGGGACTTTGCTGATTTCCCGAATTTGTCGAGAGACCACCATGCCGTCCATACCGGGCAACATCAAGTCCAATACCACCATGTCGGGTAAACTTGTCTTGAAATGGGCTAGCGCCACATCGCCGCGTGTTACCAGATCTACTGAAAATTCGTAGGCCTGCAAATACTCCGTCACCAGCGCCGCCAAGCGTTCATCATCTTCCACTAACATTACACGATACATAGCAATTCTCCTTGGCGATGATTGTATAAGGACTATGCACTTACAGCAATCAAATCAAGGAGAATCTTTGTCTAAGAAGTGTCGAGCTCTTTTTATCCAGCACACGTGGGTTAAGCTGAAAAAGGTGTCAAGAGCGTAGTTTATCGCTAGCGTGACTACATCGCTTAATATTCCTTCGCCACGATAGAATGAGGAAATTGGACACAAAATGTACTGCCTTGATTCAAGCTTGACTCAACCAATAATTGGGCATCATGACGAAGCAACACATGCTTGACGATAGCCAACCCCAAACCAGTACCTTGAGTTTCACGTGAACGGCTTTTATCGACCCGATAAAAGCGTTCGGTCAGGCGCGAAATGTGTTCTTGGCTAATCCCAATACCATTATCTTGCACAATCAACTTCGGACCGATAGTCGACGTTTTCCAAATCACTTTAATAATGCCATTCTGCGGCGTATAGCGCACCGCATTCGTCACCAAATTACTAATCGCGCTGCGAATTTCATCGCTACTACCCGCGATATCAGGTCCCTCTATGTCCAAGCTAATTTGATGTTTACCTGCCGACAGTGCCTGCGCTTCTTGCAAGATGTGGCGCAACATCAGAAGCATGTCGATGCGCTCGGTACGCACTTGAAATTCGGTCGATTCTAAGCGACTCAAGGTCAACATATCTTCGACCAAACGCTGCATGCGTTCACCTTGTTCCACCATCAGCTTAACATGCGAAGAGCGTATCGACACTTCCAAATCGGGCTGCATAGAAGCAATCTCTAAAAAGCCATTGATGACCGTGAGTGGCGTCCGTAATTCGTGCGAGGCATTGGCGATAAAATCGCGGCGCATCATATCAATGCGCTCGGACTCGGTAATGTCATGCGTGACCAAAATCTGGCGCCGATTTTCAAAGGGAATCACGTGCACAATCAGCTTACGCTCGCGCACCGACAACACCAAGGGTGTGTCATAGCGTCCTAAAATAATGTAATCAATAAACTCAGGGGCACGTACCAGATTAGTGACCCGCATGCCTTTATCGCGTTTCAGATCGAGTCCCAAATCACGTTCGGCAATTGGATTACACCATTCCAAAAACATCACGTCATCCATGATGACGACACCATCAGGAAGTAACGTCATCGCTTGCCGAAATCGCGCCAGCCATTCAGCGAGTTCGCTCTGATTTTTTTCATCGCCACGACGCAATTTATACAGTCGTGAAAATATCTCGGTCCAAGCACCCCAGCCATCTGGCAAACGCGCGCTATTTGGGTTATCTAACCAATCTGAAAGATTGAGCAAATACTGTAGCTGCACAATAATCAGGGTGAGCATGCCGAGTAAGGCGAGGATGACACCGGTCAAGGTACCAAAAAAATAGCCGCACGTCGCCGCTGCGCCAAGCACAATGGCAATACGCAAAGCGGCAGAAATCCAAAAGACCAAATGTGGGTGCATTATTAGCTTGAAAGTGAATGGATGAAATCGGTGCAATCAATACGCCGATGCATGATCATGCTGATCAGCGTGCTCAGCTCAGCTTAGCTTAGAACAGCAGCAAGAACCAATCGGCTAATCATTTATTTTTCCGACAGCATATAACCGACGCTGCGTATGGTTTTAATCAAGCCTTCCGCGTCCTTTAAAACCTTACGCAAGCGTAAGACATGCACGTCCACCGTGCGTTCTTCAATGACAACGTGATCGCCCCACACTTTATCAAGCAACTGGCTACGGGAAAACACACGCTCAGGATGCGCCATAAAGAATTTCAACAACTTATATTCGGCGTGACCAATATCGATTTTTTTATCATCTATCCTGACGGTACAACTCACAGGATCAAGATACACCTTACCAATCGCCAAGCTAGTTTGTGCGTGTTCAGGACTCTTACGGCGCAGCATGGCTTTAATACGCGCCGTCAATTCGCGGGGCGAAAATGGCTTGGTAATATAATCGTCCGCACCATGATCGAGCCCCGATATTTTATCTTCTTCCATGCTCTTCGCGGTCAGCATGATCACAGGCATTTCATTAAAATTTCTATCGGACCGGATGCGAGATAAAAGTCTCAAGCCGCTTTGATCTGGCAGCATCCAATCCAATAAAATTAATTGTGGCGTGCGATTCTGCAAAAATTCCCAAGCTTGTGCCGTATTCCCTACCGCCACCGTATTCCATCCAGCAGCACGTAAAGTGAAACTCACTAATTCGCTAATCGCTGGTTCATCTTCTACTATCAGTATTGTGGTTTTATCAGCTGACAGTGTGTTATCGTTTTTATCGATTACCTCAGATCAAT
>CAYXJI010000041.1:0-4033 GCA_964465175.1 uncultured Burkholderiaceae bacterium
TAGGGAATAGAAACCAAAGGTATAGCCACTCAAAGCGGAAGCAACTGACATACCACCATCGCCACTGACATGGCTAGCGAAAATGCCTGACAAGTTGTTACCAATACCGGTGGACAGGAACCAACCGCCCATACCCAAACCAACCAAACGTACTGGTGCCAGTTTTGTCACCATCGATAATCCGATTGGAGACAAACACAATTCGCCGATCGACTGAATCACATACACCATGAACAAAGTCCAGAACGGAATCTTGCTCTTTTCATCAACCAAGAAAGTCAATGCATACATCAACAAACCAAAAGCCAAGGCATTACCGATCAGACCCAAACCAAATTTACGTGGAATCGATGGGTTCATATTGCGACGACCTAACATCACCCACACTGCAGCAACTACTGGTGCGAAACCGATAATCGCCAAAGAATTCACACTTTGGAACCAAGCCGTTGGAAAATTAAAAGTCGAGGTTAAATCACGATCAACAATCTTGTCAGCTAAGAAAGTAAAAGAGCTACCCGCTTGTTCAAAGAACATCCAAAACAAAATATTAAAAGTAAAAATCAATAACATGGCGATGACTTTGTCACGAGCGACGTTACCGTTACGGATACCTTCAATCATCAACATCACGGCTAAGCCGATAAATAAAACGGTCAAAACGCCTTGCAACTTAGCGGCGCCCATGGATAACAAAAAGTAAGCCACAGGAATCACGCACAATGCGCCCAAGGCGACATAGATGACACGCGACATGCCCTCACTACCTTGTGCTGGCGCGCCTATGCCTTTTAACATGCGACGACCAATAGCAAACCAAATCAAGCTCAAGACCATACCGATACCAGCCGCAATAAAGACGATTTTATAAGCAGGTGTATCGCCAGTACTAAATACTTTTTGTGCTAGGAACTGGGTAAAGATCGGTGCTAAGAAACCACCAACATTAATACCCATATAGAAAATAGTGAAGCCAGAATCACGGCGCGTATCAGCGATGCTGTACAACTTACCCACCATGGTAGAGATATTCGGTTTAAACAGACCGTTACCAATGATAATCGTGGCCAAACCCAACTTAAATACATCTTGGTCGGGGTAGGAAATCATGAACAAACCCGCGGCCATGAAGACGGCACCGACCAGAATTGAGCGTTGATAGCCAATCACTCGGTCAGCTACATAACCACCAAACAAGGCGGCTGCATACACCAGTGCCAAATAAGAACCGTAAGTCAAGTTGGCCGCAGCCTGACCAGAGCCATCGCCTTTATAAAACTGATCCACAATATAAAGCACCAAAGCCCAACGAATACCATAGAACGCAAAGCGTTCCCAGAATTCGGACATGAATAACATCCAAAGCGGAGCGGGATGCCCCATGATTTGCTTAAACTCTGGAATTGGGGTCTCTTGACCCGGTGTGATTGCAGCACCGCTCATGCAATTTTCTCCTGATTGAATTTTGTGAAACGTAGTTTGAATTATCGAAACTGCTTTTTTATTGGCTTACTTCCGTTGCGCTCTAATTAAATCCCATTTAGAAACAAAATCCCCTGCATTTCACTAGCGATAAGACTTACCAAAAATACAGGGATTTTCAACGACGGTGCATTCTAAACTAGAAATGTCTGGTAGGAGGTCAATTTGTGGCGGAGAACACGGCTAGATTTATTGCGCATTGCGGCAATTTTGATGATTTGCTTGCGCGAAGGGAATGCCTTCAGTGAAGGCCTTCCCTTCGCGCAAGCCATTTTTACTGCCCAGGGTGATACTGACGCTTCAAATGCTTGGCAATGTCTTCAGGGTAGAACAGCACGTCCTTAAACTGCGCTTTGCTATACATCTCCGCTTGGTCGTTAAAGTGCGGCGAACTAGGGTCGCCACTTTCGCCGCCGGCCAAGATGCTCTTCGCTTGTAGACGAGGGCCAAAACTGACCACGGCGACAAAACTATTGCCACGATCACCATAAATTCGTTTGGTGGTTTGTTTGGCAACCATGCCATAAGCTGCCAATGCGCCCCAATTTCCCGACGCAAATGGCACGGGTAAGCTAGGCTTATTATCATCATAGCTAGCATCAATAGCGCCCGAGAGGCGCTGGAAACGATTGATCTCACCCCACGGCGTTTGCCAGCTTCCAAAATCGTCTTGCAAGCGCTTACTTGCGCGCTGTAGACCAGCCAATAAGGCGGGGGCGGATAGGCTGGGGAGATAATCGAGCACCGGCATCTGTTGACGGCGGGCTTCGGCGCCATGGGTTTGCACCAAATCTTGCGCCCAATAAATCGCCAACGAGGTCGCACTTGATGCCAACGTCGCGCGTAAATCCCAATGGCGCAAATGGCTAATTTGCAGCGCCAAAGCCGGATCAGGGACGGCCTCATAGGCTTTAAATAGTGGTGGCAAGAGAGACTCGAAAGCAGTGAGTTCATTATCGTAGGCGAGCTGTATCATGCCATCGAGCGTCAAGTTCTTAGCATCTTTCAAGACTTTCACCGCATGCAGGCCGCGCGCGTTTTCACCATTGCTCCACATATAGCGCGGATAGTCTTGTAGGCGCGGGCTGCTATTTGCCTCGCCTGTGCCAGCCGCCGAAAACGGCCAGTTATTGGTATTTTGTATCCAGCCATTGGCAGGGTTAAACAATTGGATGATGTCTTTGACCGGATGCAGGCCTTGCCAATCCGCACTACGCAGACTGCCATCCACCGGGCGCGACCAATCTAATTGCGAATTACGACGTGGCACAAAATCACCGTGAAAGTAGGCGATCGTGCCATCGCGGTCAGCATACACTGTGTTATTGGAAGAATTGGCACGCAAATCCATGACCTTGGCAAATCCGGCATAATCACGCGTCTTGGTGCGCAGATAGGATTGCATCAAGGCTTTGACTGGCGTATTCATCAATTGCACGGCGATCCATTTGCCATCAGCGGCGCGCACTACGGGGCCGTGATGGCTGGCGTACGTGGTGATCTTGCGGCTAGCCATGCCGGTACTGGTTTTGTAGGGCAGCTCTTGTTCAACTACGTTTAAAGCGCGTGGCTTGCCTTCATAAAGATAGTAATACTTGCCGGCCTTTTGACTGACATTGAGCGCAAACTCATCAATCACATCCGCCGCATTTGAGGTGTGCATCCAACCGTTGTACTGATTAAAGCCCTGATAAATAAAGAATTGTCCCCAAGTCACTGCGCCATACGCATTCAGACCTTGCGCGCTGCGCATGTGTACCTCGGGGCGGAAATAGAATGAGGTATGCGGATTAATCAACAACATGGCTTGACCATGCGCCGTGCGGCTAGGTGCAATGGCAAAGCCATTCGAACCACGCGGCTCGGGCATCACTGGCTCAGTATTGAGTGCCGCTAACTCAGGACGCTTGCCATACAAAGCTTCTAATTGCGTGAGATTGATTGACTCAATATCACCACCGATACTTCCTTCACTAAAGGCCAAGGCCATCCACGGCTCAAAATGCGTGATCAAGCGAGGCTGCACTTCGGGATGCGTATGTAAATAATAATTTAGGCCATCCGCAAACGCGTTCATCAAAGACTTAAGCCAAGCCGGACTAGCCGCATATTGGGCTTGTAAATCCTTAGGCTGAATAAAAAGCTTCATGCGTAAATCACGCCAAATCTCCGCCTCACCCTCAACCTCGGCCAAACGCCCGAGTGCATTGATGTAGTTGAGTTCTATGCGTTTAAAATCATCTTCAGCCTGCGCATACAAGAGGCCAAACACCGCATCCGCATCACTTTTACCTACTACGTGCGGAATGCCCCATTTGTCGCGTGAAATCGTGACTTTCTGCGCGGTAGCCTGCCAACGTGCTAGGTCTTTTGTCGCATTTTTTCTAAGCGCTAGCGGCTTACTTTGCGCTGCCGCCGGCGCGCTAGTTGTACTAGTTGCGCCACTAGCGTTCAATCCACTCAATAGCAAAACCTGACAGAGCGCGCCTGTCCAGATTAATTTCTTGAGGGACTTTGCCCGCCCTTGAAGCGCCGCTTGATTGTTTGGACT
>CAYXJI010000041.1:4043-16057 GCA_964465175.1 uncultured Burkholderiaceae bacterium
AAGGTCGTTTTGCTAGAGAATGCACCCAGATCATTTTGAGGCAAAAGACTAACACAGGCCTTGTGGAAGTAGTACGCATGATCGCAAAAGCGCGCGAGCTTATTGCTTTGCTAAGGGTTCTGAACGGCATTTACGTTATACTCAGCAGCGATCAAGATGCAACTAAAATAGAGTTAGCCCACCCTAGAGGAAAGTAAGCAATGCAAGCAGCGCATACTGAAGAATACGAACTTTTTCACCGTTTAAGCTTTTTAAAGTCCTTACAAGACATCACGAATAAAATTCATGCCACCGATAATGTGCAACAGATTATGCTCGATCTGTCTGATGCGATTCGAGATCAATTTAAAGCCGAACACCTAACCTTGTACGCCGTCAGTGAATCCAAGCTGGCGATTCAGACTACGGTCAAAACAGGGTTAAAATCGTTTAAAGACTTTTCACTCCCTATCGCAGGCAGCAGCATTGCAGGCTACGTGGCCTTGACCAAAAAACTGGTGAATATCCGCAATGTCTACGATGCCGAAGAGTTGGCGCAGTACACGCCGAAACTCGAATTCCGTAGCAAAGTCGATTCGCGCACAGGCTATCGCACCAAGCAAATGTTGACCGGTCCTATCGTCAATGCCGCGACGGGCGAAATACTGGGTGTGCTGCAATTGATCAATACCCGCGAAGGCGAGCACTTTTCGGCCATCATGGAAGACGGCATGCAGCTAGTCTGCGAAACCTTGGCCGTCGCCTTTGAAAAACGCTTAAAACCGCCGACTGTCATCCGCAGCAAATACGACCATTTGGTGGTCAATGGGGTGATCTCGGCACCTGAATTAGCACTCGCTATTAGTTCATCCCGTCGCAAAGGCAGCGATTTGGAAAGTGTCTTGGTCGATGAATTTCAAGTGTCTTTGAAAAATATAGGCCAAGGCCTGTCCCATTTTTATGGCGTGAATTACGAACCCTACCAGGTAGGCCGCAGCATCCCCCTGCGCACCACGACTTTACAACGCGCTTTTGTAGAAAGCCATGAGTGGTTGGTAATTGAATCTAGTGATGAACGCATTCACGTCATGTGTACCGACCCGGAAGAACTGATTGAACATAATATCGTCGAGCATTTTTTTCCTGGCGCCACGATACGTTACAGCGTCACCACCCGTCGCGATTTTCATCAAACGGTGGCCGATTTCTATCAAGAATACGATCAAGGTTTGAGTAACGACGCTGATTACGGCGACGATTTTAGCCTAGGCGTTGCCACGGTGGCAGAACGTCAATTGCTCAAGCGTGTACACAAAACCATCACCGAAGCCTTTCACGAAAAAGCGCTCGACGTGCACCTCAAGCAATATTATGTACCAGAAAAAACCGCCAGCGTTTTACGCCGCAATGGCACGGTAAAGACGATTCGTGGCCAAGTCATGCTGGATTTTCATGTGAACCTGCCTGACCATGGCGAGGCTTAGTTTGTAAAGAAAATTAATCGGGCCGGCTTTGCCCGATTTTTTTCCATATGTCGCGGGCTTCTTGGAAGAGTGACTTGGCTTGCAGCGTCGCGGCATACAGTACCCATTCTTCTGGTATCGCGTCTTCGCTCGGTTTGAGCGCGGCTACGTCGGCTAGCATTTGGGCATCGGCAATCCGAAATTCACCGCTACTCATATAGCGACCGCCATCTCGTGGCGAGATAAAACTCACACTCCACTTGTAAGCCTTGCCTGGTATCCACGTTAACGTCGTAGGGATAGTCCAGTTATTGCCATTCGATTGTGCCTCGATGAGGAGGTTCTCATCTTCATCCACGATGCGGATATCGACCTGCGCTTTTTCCATCGCGGCCCAGTTTAGCTCGGTCGGGGCGCGTAATAAGAGTGCGCCATTTTCGGGTGTTAAGACGGCGATCTTGGGTGGCAATTGGCGCATACGAATCACGCCAGCCAAGAGCTGACCGGATTCTGCGCCAGTGACCAATTTTTCTTTCACTTGTTTGATTTCCGGTGCGGCGCCTTTAATGGACTTAATTTGATCTTTTTCTACCACGATCAAAGCCGGGCCTACAAAACGATAAACAGAACGATTCGCATACAAAGAGAGCGAAAGCTTACTGCCTTCGTCTAATTGGATTTGTGCGTTTTGTTTCAGGTAGCTGAGTAATTGAATCTTGCGACTCTGTGCATTTTCTATCAGGCTAGCCTGCCCCTGCACATTCAATACGATACCAACGCTAATGTCTTTATTCACAGCGCTTTGTTGCGCCCTCACGCTCACTGCCGTCATGCCCGAAGTAAAAATCAACAGGCTTAAAAAATAGTGTACTAAGTTTTTCATAGGTAATTTTTCACTTTATTTTCACTGCATTTACTTTGATCTTACCCGACTTAATCAGCCGAGCCAAACACGGCGATTGCGGAACGTCCTTTTAAGGCTTGCTCATACAAGGGCACAAGCTTGGCATCGCCCGCCACGGCCGCGGCTACCACATCGGAAACAATAATCGGATACTGCAAATTCTTAGAGATACTTTCCAACCGCGCGGCGGTGTTGACGACATCACCGATGGCCGTATACTCATGACGTTCTTCCGAACCCAAAATCCCGATGACCGCTTCGCCAGCGTGCAAACCGATGCCGATTTTCCATGTTTGAAAACCTTCGGCGCTAATCGCTACATTGAATTCCTGTAAGGCCACTAACATCGCTCGCGAGGCCAACAAAGCTTGTTGCTCTGGATGTGCTAAGGCATTCGGTGCGCCAAAAAAAGCCATTAGACCATCCCCAATAAATTTATCAACCGTGCCGCCATGCTGGTGGATGGCCGCCACCATCACGGAGAAATACCGATTCAGCAAATTCACGACTTGCTCGGCGGGCATGTGCTCGCACATGCTGGTGAAATTGCGCACGTCAGAAAATAAAACACAGACTTTCTCCCGTCGACTTTGTTGCATCGCGCCGATCTCGCTATGCATAATCGCCGTCATCACCTGCGGACTAACACGACCCGTAAATGCCTTCGCGAGTTTTTGTTTATCGATAAAATGCTTCCAAGCCTGCCAACTGATACTCACACTACTCGCCAATGCCAAGGCAATGAGTATGGGGGCTAAGGGTAACCAGATATTTTGTAAGAACAACATAAAATTGAGGCTAAGCACGACGAGCAAGGCTAACACGAGTAACCCTAATTTTACGAGAATGCGCCGGCCTAATAAGAACCAACATGCGGCCACGCAGAGCAAGATAATTTGCCACGATGGTGCGGTTTTGATCATGCCCTGATTCAGCATACTACGCAGTGCTTGCGCATGCACTAATACGCCGGGCACATGGGTCGATTCGGGCAGCCATGCCGCCATCGCTACGGGTAAATTCAAGATGTCCACATACTCTTGGGTCGAGCCTATCAGTACGATTTTTCCTGCAAACAACGCGCGCAACTGCGTATCCTTGTGCGCCTGATCCATGCTCAAAATCGTCTTCATCGAATGATAGGAAAATGCCGAACCTAGGCGATAATTGATACGCCCACGCCAATCTTGGCGCACACCAGCCGCCGCTGCCATCTCCGTTGCGAGGCCGACATTCGCTCTATCGGGTTGACAATCTTGATTGGGGAAGCGTCGAATTTTGCTATCAAAATCGGCGCACACGTGAGCCGAGGCGAGCGCCTGAAAAGCGGCGTCTTGGGTTTGCAATACAGCGGCATAGTCGAGTTGTGATTCGCGAAAATGATGCGCATCTTTGTCCCACACTTTTGCCGCCACCACTTTGGTTTGTGTCACGCTGCTGAGTATGCCCTGCAATAAACGTTGGTGTAAATCGAGCGCTGGATCAGATTTAATGCCCATCAACTCAAAGCGCTTTTCTGGCAAGGCAATATCGATACCGATCACGCTAGCGCCTGCCTCTGAGATCAACTCTAAAGTGCGCGCCAAATGCTGGTGGCTCAAACTCACAGGTTCATGGATGCTATCCACAAAGGCCTCGTCGAGGCCAACGATGACGGGATCTATCGCCACTGCTTGTGGAAAATAATGACGACTCAGGGCAAGCGCTTTATCGTAAAGCACGGCATCGAGACTCAAGCCCAAACGCGTATGCGTGAGCACGGCCACCATGCTTAATAGCGCCACGCTCTGCACAAGGAATAGCAAAAGAAATAGTACAACACGTCCACTACGGCGCTGACGCAATTGGGTTAAACGGTGCAAGCCACGTTGCCTAAATGCGCGCACCCTAGGCCATAAATTTTTCATCATCGCTGGCATAGGATCATTCCGCGCCTTGAGAACGGGCTAAATTTTTGACACTATACGGTAATCCACCGCGTCCCAAGATGGTCAACGAGCTTTGTATGCTAGTACGACAAAAATCGGCAATCAACTCACTGCCATCGAGTAGTTGCGGCATCAAATTTCCCAAGCTCGCACTCACATCGATAGGCGGTGCCGCCAAAGAAATAATACCGTTCACACCGTCCGCCGCCGCGGCTTGAATAATATTCGATTGAAAATGCGCAGGATCAAACAGCACCGGCGCACCGCCCACGGTAATACGATTGCCACTGCTCAAAACATCGCGCACTTGAATTTTGACATCGCCGCCAAAGGCTTTGGTCGCCGCTGTATTGGCTTGTATCGCGCCGGTATCAAGTACCATAACGGGTGCCTTGATCTCGATATTGCCGCCATTGCCGTTATCTTTGCCGCTGACCGAGGTGCTAATCTGTGATTGCTGCAAAAACAAAACGCCGTTGCCGCTGACGCGGATATTGCCGCCATTGCCACTCACTGCACTGGTCGTAATCAACGCGGGTGATAAACGCATCTGCCGTCCAAAATCAATTTGTATCTGACTGGCCGCCACATTGCCACTCGATGCTGCGGTAATAGCGGCATGATCAAGCTGTATGCTGACCGCTTGTAATTGCAAACTAGTCGCCGTCAGTGCTTGTGGCTTGGCCACGCTGGCCAGATTGCGTATCGATACTTGTGCGTGATCCACGTGCAGCGTGTCGCTCGCAAGCAGTTTGACATTCCCGGTTTGGCCTGACGATAATTCACCCGCCTCGGAACTAATGCTAGCCGCATTACTTACACTCAGATTACGTGTTTCCACATTCACCGTACCTGCGTTTCCTTTGTAATAGGTACTGGAAGAAATGCTAGCGCCATCTTGCAAGCGCAAGCTTTCACTCGCTTTGACGGTCACCGATCCGGCATTGCCCGTGGAGTAAAGATCAGAGTCATTGGCATGAGCAGTACTGGCAATCTCCGTGCGCGGCGCGCTGGTATCAGACGATCCGCTCACGACTATCGTGCGCGCCGCGATGTTTACCGAACCCGCCGAAGCGCTGCGATAACTATCGGTAGCGCTCGATATTCTGGCGGAATTTTGTAGCGTGAGAGATTCATCGACTTGTATCGTGATCTTGCCCGCATCACCACTACTATGTCCGCCCGCCGTACTATAGATGCCGGTGTTCTTATCGCCCGCGCCATCCAAATACAGATTTTTCGCCCGCAGTGCGATGCTGCCACCAGCGCCGAGAAAATTGGTTTCGGTGGTGATACTAGCGCCATTCAGAATGCGCACATCGCCGCTGGCTTTAACGTCAATATTGCCGGCGCTTCCCACACTGGCGGTGAAACTTTGAATCCCAGTGCTATCATTGCCTTGACCATCCAACATCAAGTCCTTAGTTTGCACAAAAATATTCCCGGCAGATCCCGCCCTATAGCGAGTGTCGACGGTGTACGACGATGCCGAAACCAGTGCGCCATTCATGATGGAAATTTTATCAGTTGCAGACACATGCACCTCGCCACCTTGCCCCGCATTCGATCTATAGCTACTGGTTTCACTCAAGATGCCACTTGGCGTACTTTGTCCATCCAGCATAATTTGTTTGGCCTGGACAGTAACGATCCCTGCATTTCCCTCGGCGAAAGTGGAGGTGGCAATGGCACCGCCACTTTGTATACGCAAGCTTTCATCTATCGTGACATTGACGCGTCCGGCATTACCCTTGCCAGCTTCGGCATTGCTGTGTATCCCGGTTGAGGTTTGTCTTTGCCCATCGATCAGCATGTCTCGCGCGTGGACATGCACTGCGCCAGCGTCGGCTTTGCCATAGGTTGACGATGTAATGTTGTTACCAGCGACGATGGTGATCGTGCCAGTGGCATTGACCGTGATATCGCCCGCCTTACCACTGTCAGCCGTCGCATTGCTAGCGATGCCGCGAAACGACACCAAGTCGGGTGAACCAATTTGCATATCGCCGCCACTGACCATGATGTTGCCACCGTCACGCCCTGCACTACCGGAGGAATCGAGTTGTCCTCCGTTGGTGATCTCAATTTTTCCTTTTAAATCGGTGCGCATCGCTGAATCGATCAGGACCTTCGCATCGCCCACCGCCATGACGCGAATCTCACCACCGTCACTAAGCACCCAAGTATCGTCAATACGCACAGCACCCGCAATCAAGCTGATAGGTCGCGCCGCTACTGGCAAAATTTTCGAAGTACCGGTTAAGCCTAGGCTAGCGTTTTGTCCGCCCACAAAACCGAAAGCTTCTGGCGCTGCGGCAGACAAACTACTGCTAGTCTTGAGATCGGCGTGAAACTGTCCATCGGCAAATTGTAAATAATTCGCCGTGGTTAAATGCAAGCCGGCAGGCACGTCTATGATGGCACCATCGCCGACCATGATGCCTTGTGGATTCATTAAATAAAAATTGGGCTTGGACCCGGCCACCGCCTTGACCTCCAACAAGCCTTGTATGGTGGAGGCGCTAGAACCAGTTACCCGTGCCAAAATATTTTGAACCACGTCGGTGGTGGTAAAGCTTAATGACTCACCAGGATGGACATTCAAGACCGAGAAACTATGAAATAAATTTTGTCCTTTGATTTGCCCCAAAGTTTGCGGCACCACCATCTTGCCACTCAAGGCTTGTACTGCACCCAAGCTGCCATCAGTTCGCACATCGGCGCGTACCACGGCATTCGCGCCAAATAGACTAGCCACTGCCGCGACTACTAATAGTTTTTTAGGGGCGCTTTGCGATGGCTTAGTTGATGGCTTAGTTGATGGCTTAGTTGATGCTATAGCGTGCGCTGGTAATCTGTGTAATGACTTCATTGCCAGTTCCCCACCATAATAAAGGCCGCCCAATAGCTAGGATGCGCGTAAGCGGCTTGTCGCATCAAACTCAATTGCGCGTGACGTAAAGATTGCGCCTTGCTCTGCCCTTGATTAACATAGTTTTCATACACTTGCTGCATCAATTGACTGGCCGCGAGATCCGACACTGGCCATAACGATCCCATGGCACTACGCGCCTTGGCTTTCAAGGCAGCACCCGAAATGCCCAAGGGCGCGCGGTCGTCACCTTCCGCCGTCTCGCAGGCAGATAAAATCAGCAAATCCAGTGGGCGCTTATGCGTGCCATCGACCGCGAGCAAGCTCTGTAATTGATCGATGGTGATCAGCTCATCATGTGCCAAGATAAAGGTCTTGTCTGCGCTGTTACCAAAGATACCGTGCGAGGCGACATGCACAATATCGTATTGACCGCTGCGTACTTGTTGTGTGAAATGACGTGCGCTGAATTCTTGGTTCAGCAACATCGTTCCCGGTACGATGGCATGCAAAGAAGTAATCTCTGCTTGCACCCCATCCAGACGCAAAATTTGTCTTAATTTATCGGCGATTGCTTGTCCGTCTTCTGCCGAAGATTTTGCGAGCTGATTACTCTGCGTCGGCACACTAGCGCCAAGCTGCCGCAAGGCACGTTGCTGCGCTACTTTGCCACGCAACTCGCGGGTAGTCACATCATCGGCCTGCAATAACTGATCCACCAACTCGTCCGGCAAACGTTCGACGACCGTACCCGGCTCGCTGACACCCGCCAATAAGACGCGATGCGAAGTAGCCGATCCCTGCAGACGCGTTGGTGAGGCATCTTGCAATCTATCTTGCTGTGCAATGATACCCAAGCCAGGGGAAATCGCGATCGCATATTTTTCTATCGCGTATTGCTGACCATCGTGCAAGGCGGCGAACGCCAACAATCGCAATACACCATCTGGAACGATCACTAAGGTCTGAATTTTTTTCGAAGCCAAGTCCTGCTCCAAAGGTGCCAGTAAAACCTTATGCAAACGGCGCGCCAAGGTTTGATAGGCTTGATTGGCGCGCAAAGCGCTAGAAAATGCCGCGACATTTTGATTTAATTGATCGGCTTTGATAGCGACGCGATGGCGCACCATGCCTTCACTGGTTTCTAGCAATAACTCTAAGCGATCTGGAAAAACAATAGGATACAAGACCGCTGTCCCCGCTGCTAAGGACAGCGTTTTCGCAGCGCCGCTGTCTTTATTCGAGGAAGCTGCCACGCTGCTACAACGGTTGCCGAGATAATCATCGAATTGATTTTGCTTAATTTTTTCAACGACATCACGCACCTGATACAAGAGTGCAGCGCGTTCGGCCGGGCTACTTTGCTCAGAATGGGTCAGCAAGGCGTCGGCCAATCCTAAGTAAACGGGATCAATAATCTCGCGCAAATTGGAACGCCCTTGTGCGTAGGAGATCGGTATATCTTGGCGGATTGCTTGAATATAACGTATGGCGGCACTGAAGCTTTTGATCGCATTTTGCGTTTGTTGATGTCGTGCGAAAACCCGCGCACGTCTTGCTTCAATCGAGATCATTAATTCCGGGGCATCGATGTGTTGCAGCAAGAGAATCGCACGATCCGATACGCGCATCAAATCCGCATCGCGAGCTTGTTCTTCAAATAATTGCGCTTGTTGATCGATGATCTCAACTTGCAAATAGCTGGCCTCTAACTTGTCTGCAAGCTGCCAGGCTTGCTGCAATCCCGCTTCCAATAGTGCAGCGTCGATCAACGTACTGCGTTTCGCCTGCAACACATATTGCACCCAAAGACGCGCTCGCAAAGCCAAGTCTGGCACTTGCGCTAAGTCAGCAACGACGACATTCAATGCTGGCTGCGAAATTTGTTTGGAACCGAGCAAAGCCAATTGATTGAGCGCGACACTGACCCGAATAGCGGCCACATCGGGCGCCAGATTGAGCGCATCGCGATAGGCCACTTGCGCCAAATCACGACGGCCCAATTCGACTTCCACATTGCCCAATGCGAGCAAGGCATGCGCACGTTGTACTGGTTCTGGCAATGCCTGAACCGCCTCTTGCAAAGCACGCTGCGCTTCCAGATAGCGTCCCATTTGCTGTAAATGCAGCCCCAATTCTAAGGCACTCTGTCCCAAAGCATGGCGATCCGCTTTCAATGCGAGATAACGCGCGTGTAAGGTCTGCAATTTCAATAGATGACTAGAGGAACTCGATAGACATGAGCGCTCTGAGATTGGCGTTGCTGCCGAATTTGTTACAGAATTAGTTTCAGAAGTAAGCGCAAATTCTTGTGCTTGCGCGCTGGGGGCAGACCAGAGACAAGCGCTCGCAAGGAGAGCCGCCAGCAGGCCGTGTAACTTGCTTGAGGACAGATAGAAATTCTTCGCAAGGATCATGTTTTCCGCACTCAATTAAATTTAGTTCCGATTTGCAATTGCAGCCCTTTGTCTTGCCAGGTCGTTTTGTCTTGATTACGCAGATGGGCGGGGGCGGCGAGACGTCTTGCGATACTGACATCGGCAAACCACGCGCCATAGTGCGCCTTCAATCCTAGACCGTAGGAGGACAGTGTTTGTGCAGTTTCTTTTTCTGCTCCTTGGGAATTTTTTCCACGCCCGCCATCGACAAAAATGAAGCCGGTAATTTGTTGTGCCTTGGCGGCATCGTTGAATAAATCCTGATGCAGCTCGACACTCACCATCTGCGCTTGGTCTCGCAATACACTAGATTCTCTAAAACCACGTACCGTAGCCGCCCCGCCTAGCGCCATTTTTTCCATAGAAATTAACTGCATAGGACTCCACTGCCATTGCGCGCGCAGCAACAACTGCGCATTCCAATGAGATAGTTGTTTCAGCCATTGTACTTGGCCGTTCCACAGCCAATATTGACGTGGCGGCACGCCACTATTTACAGACACGGCTGGCGTTAGCGCCGCATCTGTTTGCTCGATATTGGGGCTAGAATTGTGGCTAGAATTGCGGCCAACATGTAGCACCGAGCGCAATAAGAGACCCGTGCTGTCGCCGCGCTCATTCCACTCTTGCGACAATTTGAGCACTTGTGTAGACGAACGCCCATTGACCTCGCCCGGGCTAAAAGAAAAATCTTCACCCAACAAACTACTTCGACTGCGGCGTTGACTCACAGCGATGCCCAGCTCCACGCGGCGTGCCAAAGACTGCACCAGCGCTTGATTCCACTTCAACTCACTAGCACTGGTTCGGCTCTGAATATCGACCAAATCTAAAGGCGCTTCGACCACCGAACTCCGCCCCTGATCCAAGCTGATTTGCACGCTGCGCCGTGGATCGCTCAAAGGCGTGGTCCACGCCAAGTGATAAGGTGTCGCGCCATGACTCTTGCCCAGTTGAAGATCGAGTGCATCGCCACGCCCGCTTAAATTGCGCACCACAGCCGACGCACCGAGGACGATCTCGCCTATCGCTGGTGAGCGATAATTATTCACAAACACCGAATAGCTATAGCTAGGCTTACGCACCACATCGAGCTCCAAGATGGCTTGCCCTAAGCTACCCGTCGGCAGCAAGCGACTTTGTATGCGCTCAAATAAAGGATCTTGCAATAAGAGTTGAAATTGTTCGCGCAAAGCGGGCATGTTTAAGACTTGGGTGGTAATCGGCAGCCGCTGCTTGATGTAGTCGTCGTCGAGATGCCCCAAACCCTGAATCCGCACATCTTGTATGCGCCCTTCGATGATTTTAAACTGCAGGCGATCGCTGCTCGCTGGCGAACTTGGCAGCACAAACACCGCGCCTGAATTAAGATAACCGTGATCCACATACACCTGACTCAAACGACTGCGTATTTCCTCTACATCGCTGGCGGTAATTGTGCGCCCAAGGAATTCCTGCACGGCCTGATTCAGAACCTCGGTTGATATTTGGGTATTACCAATCATCTCCACCGAGCGCAGAGCCTGTCCTATGACAGCTTGCGCTTGGTAAATCGGTTTTTGAACAGGACTTTGCGCAGCTACCCCCGCGCTGCAAGTGAGCAGCAGAGTAGCGATAGCTGCACGCACTACAAGATGAGCACTGGAGACACCACTATGCGGCGCTAGATGTTGCGACAACATCGATGTGTCGTGTTTGAACGGGAAGGCAGAAGCGAAATGACGATGCAACACAAAATATCCTATAAAAAACCAACATAGCGCCCAAATCCAAACGCAGCAAAAAAGAGCGTAATAGTAATACAGATCAAACTCCTGCCCAGTGCCAAACTATCAACTTCAACCGCTATTAACAGCTATTAACAGCTATTAACAGCTATTGTCACAAAGGACGCCAAACCACATCAAACTCCATCGCAATATCTCCTGTATTGCGATCTCTCCGACGCAGAAAATTTCTTCGCCCTTATAAAAAATTCTAGGGGCTAAAAATAATTAGTGATTAAATTAGCGATTAAAATACCGTACATTTTTTTGAAATCGGAGATGACACAACATGACAAATGCTTCAACACTTACTTTTAAACGAGGATCACGTGCACAACGCTGGTGGGCGGCGATTTTTGCTACTTTAGTTTTATTAGGTTTACTCACAGCCTGTGGCGGTGGTGGCAATAACAGCGTCAGCAGCGTGCCCGACCCAGTAATACCGCCGGTCAATGTAGATATCAAAGATGCCTTGATCGCGACCAAGGGAATTACGAGTGTGAACGAACAAGCCAGTAGCATTGAAGGCACACGTTTTTTTAGTTTTGTGTTGAGCCAACCAGTCGATCACAATGCGCCGAACGGAACGCAATTTTC
The DNA here is from genome assembly GCA_964465175.1 of uncultured Burkholderiaceae bacterium. Taxonomy (GTDB): domain Bacteria; phylum Pseudomonadota; class Gammaproteobacteria; order Burkholderiales; family Burkholderiaceae_D; genus Undibacterium. The sequence goes on from CAYXJI010000041.1 coordinate 15,991, forward strand.
GCAAAGACTCACGCTGTTATATCGCGCCAAATCGGCACCTATGGTGTTAGCAACGACCGGCTACGCT
>CAYXJI010000042.1:0-678 GCA_964465175.1 uncultured Burkholderiaceae bacterium
CACTGCCCAACGATAGTGTCACCACCGTGCAGACGCTATGGGGCAAGACGCCGATTGAAGTCTATGGCAGCTCAGAAACCGGCGGTATCGCGTGGCGTCAACGCAAGCACTCACAACAAGTCGCATGGCAAGTTTTTCCGCAAGTAAAATGGCGCGCATGTGTGGTGAAAAATTCCGACATGGAGAGCGCGAATTCACTACTAGAAATTCAATCACCGCACTTGCCTGACGCGGCATGGTTCCGCCTCGCCGATCAAATTCAAAGCATTGATGCGCAGCATTTTCAACTACTGGGTCGGCAAGATCGCATCGTCAAAATTGAAGAAAAACGCATCTCGCTCGATAGCATGGAACAAGCCTTGCTGAGCAGCGGCTTAGTACAAGAGGTACGTCTCGTGGTGGAAGCACCAGCAGCCGAACAACAAGCGCAACAACGCCAACACATTTACGCCTTCATCGTCTTGACACCACAAGGCATCGCGCTATTGCAATCCCAAGGCAAGTTTTCATTAAATCAAAGCTTACGCCATCGCCTGAGTCATTTTGTGGAATCGGTCGCCTTACCTAGACGTTGGCGTTACCTCGATGCCATGCCAGTCAACGCACAAGGCAAAACCACGCAAGCGCAACTGCTGGCTTTGTTGCAGGGCGCACCGGAAGCAGCAGCCAAAACACCAT
>CAYXJI010000042.1:688-16035 GCA_964465175.1 uncultured Burkholderiaceae bacterium
AGAAACGAAAATAGAAGCTGAAATTGAAACTGAAATAGCGTCAGAAAACAATCCAAAACCTGTCCTACTGGAGATCATCGTTCCGCAAAATTTACTGTATTTTGAAGGACACTTTCCGGTCGCCCCGATTTTACCGGGCGTCGTGCAAGTAGATTGGGCCATCCATTTTGGTAGGCAGTTTTTTTCACTGCCCGCTAAATTTACTGGCATACAAGCACTCAAGTTTCAACACGTTATACGCGCAGAACAAGCCGTATTGCTAGAGCTAGTACATCATCCGCAAAAAAACGCTTTGCAGTTCCGTTATTTCTCTGACACCGAGCAATATGCTGGGGGTCGCATCTTATTTGAACAGACAACCACCTCATGCTAAATAAAAAATTCTCGCCGGAAAAACAAAGTGCGTTCGCCGCACGTTTTGAGGCGCACAAAATCGCTTTTGGCCCCGTCGTATTTCAATGTGTACGCTACGCGTGGAAACGCGGCATGCTGCAAGCATTGGGCGATGCGGGTAGCGAAGGTCTCACAGTAGAGCAACTAGCGGCAAGCGAAAAGTGGAGCGCTTACGTTTTAAAACTGGTGTTAGAAACTTGCTTGTCGGCGGGCGTGGTGTATCTCAAAGACGGGCATTACGTTTTGGACAAAGCGGGCTACTGCATATTGACCGATGCAATCACGCAGATCAATATTAATTTCACCCACGATGTCTGCTATCAAGGTCTGTTCGAACTGGAACAATCGTTAGACCAAGAAAAACCGATAGGCCTAGCACATTTAGGTTCTTGGTCGACGATTTATGAAGGTCTGTCTGCATTGCCAGAGCCAGCAAAAACCAGTTGGTTTGACTTCGACCATTTTTACTCTGACACTTCATTTCCTAGCATCATGCCGGATGTTTTTGCGAGTGCGCCAAAGCGGATTATGGACATCGGTGCGAATACGGGTAAATTTAGTTACGCGGCTTTAAGTTACAACGCCGAAGCACAATTGCATTTAGTTGATCTGCCAGTGCAACTCAAAGTCGCCGAAGAGAATTTGCGTGCGCAAGAGCTGCATGAGCGTGCCCATTTTCATCCAACTAATTTACTCGATCAGGCAGCGCCCTTGCCTGCGAATATGGATTTAATTTGGATGAGCCAATTTCTTAGTTGTTTTTCAGAAGCGGCTATTGCCAGCATCTTACAACGCGTGGCGCAAGCTTTGGTGCCGAATGGCCAAGTGCTGATCATGGATACCTTTTGGGATAGACAACAATACGACATCGCTGCCTATTGTCTGATCAATACTTCGCCTTACTTTACGGCGATGGCGAGTGGCAATAGCAAGATTTATGAGAGCGGCGACTACATACGCTTGGCCGAAGCGGCTGGATTAAAATTGCTGACCGCGCGGGATGGCATCGGCTATTGCCATTCCCTATTACGTTTTGCCAAAGTTGCTTAGGCTTTTTCTTTTCTATTGAGCTTTATGTCCGAATCGAATTTTCACTTTAAACCCTGCCTGCTCATTCCCGTGTACAACCACGAGCATGCGATTACGGCGGTAGTCGAGGCTATCCTGCGCTTCGACACGCCATGCATCCTGGTCGATGATGGCAGTAGCCCCAGCTGCGCGAGCGTATTGGATCAACTCGCACAAACCTATCCAAAGCAAGTCGTCTTATTAAAGCATGCTAAGAATCAGGGTAAAGGCGCAGCGGTATTGACAGGCTTTCACTACGCATCGCAACAAGGCTACAGTCATTTACTCCAAGTCGATGCGGATGGTCAGCATTGCATTGCCGATATCACGCGATTTTTACAGCAGGCCCAAGCCCATCCAGAAGCCGTGGTTGCCGGTTATCCTATCTACGACGACTCAGTTCCCAAGCTACGTTTGTATGCGCGCTATCTCACCCATGTTTGGGTGTGGATCAACACGCTCTCCTTGGCGATTAAAGATTCTATGTGTGGCTTTCGGGTCTATCCGGTGGCGCCCGTGATTGCGCTGATGTCCAAGCACCAGATCGGTTTGCGCATGAATTTTGATACCGATATTTTGGTACGCCTGTATTGGGATGGTCTAGAAGTCGTCAACGAAGGCACACGGGTTGGCTATCCTGCCGATGGTGTTTCGCACTTTCGCGTATGGCGCGATAACGCCTTGATTACGCTGATGCATACACAATTATTCTTCGGCATGTTGCGGCGTTTTCCGCGCTTGCTACGACGCTCAATGCATCATGCAAAAAAAGACGGGCAAAATTAAACCATGCAAGCATCCAAAAAAACGCATTGGGCCGGTGTAGACGAAGTCAGTTTTGTGGCGGGGATGCGCTTGCTTTTTTGGATTTATCGCCTTTTCGGGCGCTGGCCGTTTCGCCTCGTCTTGTATCCCGTTTTGACTTGGTATGTACTGACCCAAGCCAAAGCCAGAAGCGCCTCGCAAACTTATTTGCGGAATCTAAATACGCATGCATCGCTCTCACTATCGACCAGCGCACTAGGCGTGATACGCCATTTCGCCGCCTTCGCCGAAACCATACTCGACAAGATGTTGCTTTGGGGTGGTTTGTTCAAAGTCGATCAAGTCGAATATTATGGTCAAGAGGCGGTGCACCAACAAATTCTATCGAAAAAAGGGGCGGTATTAGTTTGCTCGCATTTAGGCAATATTGAGCTGTGCCGCGTCTTGTCGCGCCGTTATCCTGAAGTCAAATTGACGGTCTTGGTGCACACCAAGCATGCCGAAAAATTTAATCGCATGATGGAGAAACTCAATCCCGCTAGTCAGCTCGACTTACTGCAAGTGACCGAGATGACACCCGCCACCGCAATACTGTTAGCCGAGCGCGTCGCACAGGGCGGCTTCGTCGTCATCGCTGGCGATAGAGTGCCCGTCGCACCGAATCCGCGCGTGTGTTTTGCCGATTTTTTAGGCCAAGCTGCGGCCTTTCCTATCGGCCCCTATGTGATCGCCAGCCTCTTACGCTGCCCGGTTTTTTTACTATTTTCTTTACCTATCAAAGGTGTGCCACAAGTACACTTTGAATTACTCAGCGCGTCGGTCAATCCTAAACGTTCCGAACGAGACCAAGTATTTCAAACACTCGCCAATCACTATGCACAGCGACTAGCGCATTTTTGCGCACTCGCACCGCTGCAATGGTTTAATTTTTACGAATTTTGGCAGTCGCCCAAGAGTATTGTCACTGACACGAATACCGCAACTGCCCCCACCCAATTGGATATTTCTGATGCATCCCACTGACCTCAACCCACTCAAGCTACCTAAACATTCGGTGCGATTTGACCACAGTCGATTAAGCATCGAAGACATTGTCGCCATCGCGCAAACCAAGGCGCGCGCCACGCTCTCTAGCGCGCCCGAATTTCGTGCCGCGATTACCCGTGGCGCGGATTTTCTCGATAAACTTTTACGTGAAGATGGCACCATCTATGGTGTCACCACTGGTTACGGTGATTCTTGCACCGTGAATATTCCCGCTGATCTGGTCGCTGAATTGCCGCATCACTTGTATACCTATCACGGCTGCGGCCTGGGTCAATATCTCAGCGCAGAGCAAACCCGCGCGGTCTTGGCAACCAGATTGGCCTCTTTGTCCAAAGGTTTTTCCGGCGTCAGCATAGAATTATTAGAACAAATCGCGGGTCTGCTCGATGCCGACTTATTGCCCTTGATTCCATCCGAAGGCTCGGTCGGTGCTAGTGGTGATTTAACGCCGCTGTCCTATCTCGCGGCCGTCTTATGCGGCGAACGCGAAGTGATGCGTGACGGCGTGCAAATTCCGGCAGCGCTAGCCTTACAAGAAGCCGGCATGCAGCCTTTGCGCTTACGCCCGAAAGAAGGTCTAGCCATCATGAACGGCACCGCCGTGATGACCGCGCTGGCCTGTTTAGCGTATGACCGTGCAGCCTATTTGACGCAATTAACGACTCGCATCACCGCGATGGCTTCGATTACGTTAGATGGCAATGCGCATCACTTTGACGAGACTTTATTTTCCGTCAAACCGCATGCAGGCATGCAAAATATCGCCGCCTGGTTACGCCACGATTTACCCGCAGGAGAGGCCGAGCGCAATGGCAAACGCCTGCAAGATCGCTACTCGATTCGCTGCGCGCCGCATGTCATCGGCGTGCTGGCTGATGCCTTGCCTTTCTTCCGTCAAAGCATCGAAAATGAATTAAATAGCGCCAACGATAATCCAATTATCGACGCAGAAAATGAGCGCGTCCTGCACGGTGGTCATTTTTACGGTGGGCATATTGCATTCGCGATGGACGGCATGAAAAACGCGGTCGCCAATCTAGCGGATTTATTAGACCGCCAAATGGCCTTAATGGTTGATAGCCGTTACAACCATGGTCTACCGGCGAATTTATCCGGCATGCAAGGACCACGGGCAGCGATCAATCACGGTCTAAAAGCCTTGCAAATTAGCGCGTCGGCATGGACCGCGGAGGCTTTGAAATTGACCATGCCGGCCTCGGTTTTTTCTCGCTCTACCGAATGCCATAATCAAGACAAAGTGAGTATGGGCACGATCGCCGCGCGTGATTGTTTGCGTGTATTAGAATTGACGGAGCAAGTCGCAGCGGCTTTACTCATCACAGTACGACAAGGGGTTTGGCTGCGTCAGCAAAATAATCCTGAATTAAGTCTATCGCCTGCCATTCGCAGCATGATGCAAGCCTTAGAAACCCAGATTACACCGATCCAAGAAGACCGCCGTCTCGATCCCGAATTGCGCGAACTACTGGTGAGCATGCGTGCGCAGCGTTGGAACCTATATTCATCTGATCAGGCTTAACTTCATCATGCGTAAGAAAAAAACACCGAGTCCGTGGTTTGCCGAGGTCGAGCTGCAAGTGCAGTTTTTCGATCTCGATCCTATGCAAATCGTCTGGCATGGCAACTACGTAAAATATTTGGAAATCGTACGCTGTGCTCTACTCGACAAAATCGACTACAACTACGAGCAAATGAAAGCCTCGGGCTATGCCTGGCCTGTCATCGATTTGCAGTTGAGATACGTTGCATCTGCTAGCTTTGGGCAAAAAATACGGCTACGCGCCGACATCGTTGAATGGGAAAACCGTTTGCTCATTGAATATCTGATCAGTGACGCCACCACAGGCCAGCGCCTAACACGCGGCAGCACCACGCAGGTTGCGGTGGATATACGCGATGGCCTACAACACGGGGAAATGTGCTTCGCCTCGCCGGCAATTTTATTTGAAAAATTAGGAATTCCAGCATGCTGACATTAAGAATTTTCTGCGCCAAGTTACTCTTCTTATTGATAATATCGAGCTTGATCGCCCCTAACAGTTTTGCCGCCAACCCCGTGCCGGCGATCCAAAACATGCTAGCCAAGCCCAAAGTTTTGTGTGGCCGTTTTGATCAGACCAAGCATTTAGTGGGCATGAAAAAGCCTTTATTATCCAATGGACGTTTTTGTGTCTTGGCGGGCAAAGGCGTGTTGTGGCGTACCTTGCAACCTTTTCCCAATACGCTACGCCTCACGCGCGACGAGATCGTGCATTTTCAAGGCGAACGGGTTGCGATGCGCCTAGAGGCCAAGCAAGAGCCTGTGGTACGCATGATCAATAGCGTGTTGTTCTCGCTGTTGTCGGGAGATTTAAGCCAACTCGAATCGCTGTTTGAAGTAGAAGGTAGCGCCGACGCCACGACGTGGAAAGTCAATCTCAAAGCGCGTGAAGCGGCCTTGGCCAAAGCCATAGGCACGATTGCCTTAGACGGCGGCGCCTATGTCAAAAACATACAGATGAACGAAGCCAGCGGTGATCGCACCAGCATCGTTTTTTCTGACATCAAGACGGGCGACACGGTGATCACCGCCGAAGAGGCGGCCTTATTTTGAAGTACTCAGTCAACTTTCACAAGCTCCAACATTGGCGCTGGTTTCTCGTATGGGCGCTGGTGGTGTCGGGCTTGCTCGCGCACAATGCCTACCTTTGGCTAGGCCAACGCATTACGCCCGATACCGATATTCTGGCTTTATTACCGGTGCAAGAACGCGATCCGGTCCTGCAACAGTCGTTCACCCACATGGTCGATGCGGCGCAGCAGCGTGTGATGATTTTGATCGGGGCAAGAGAATGGGAAGACAGTAAAAAAGCCGCCAAGGCTTACACCCAAGTACTCGCTGCGCATCGAGATTTATTCGACATCACCAGTCTGAGCGAAAAGACTCAGGGCGATTGGCTCGCCCCCTTCCAACAAAATCGGCTAGCACTACTCACCGCCCAACAACGAGAGCAACTCAACACGCTCGATGCAGACGCTTGGGCGAATACAGCATTGAGCAAACTGTATAGTGCTTTTTCTGGGCCAAAATTGGGCGCATTTCAAGACGATCCTTTTGGTACTTTTGACGCTTGGGTACAAGAGCGCGCGCAAGAAACACCGGTGCGTCCGCGGGAAGGTCATTTGTTTGTGGCAGATGCCACGCATCAATACATCCTGCTGCCGATGACTTTAGTACCGCCGGCGTTTTCATTGACGGCGCAAGAAAAAGTATTGCCGCTACTTGAGCAGGCTGCGGCTGCGGCACGCGCCAGCCTTGGCGCCAATGCTAACAAAATCGAAATTATTAGCACCGGCGTGGTATTGCATGCAGCCGCAGCGGGACAGCAAGCGCATCAAGAGGTCTCGACCATAGGCGTAGGCTCCTTGATCGGCATTATTGTGTTGATGTGGATGAGCTTTCATTCCATCAAGCCGATTACTCTCATCTTGCTTTCCATAGGCGTGGGTTTTTTGGGCGCGCTTTCGGTCTGCTTACTACTGTTTGACCGCATCCATTTAATGACCTTGGTGTTTGGCGCTAGCTTGATCGGTATCGCGCAAGACTACGGCATTTATTTTTTATGCCATCGACTCGGCGCTTCACAAGTGGATTCCAAAACTTTACTCAAACAATTAGTCCCCGGTCTCTTGCTCACCTTGGCGTGCGCCATTGTTGGCTATCTGGGCTTGGCACTCACACCATTTCCAGGCTTACGCCACATGGCCGTATTTTCGGCGGTCGGGCTGCTATTTGCTTGGCTCACGGTGGTTTGTTGGTTCCCCCATTTGGTACAAGCGAATACCTTAAAAAGTGGCAAACTGGTGGCGCGCTACAATCGCCTGTTGGGTGTTTTTAGCGCTATCAAAATTTTTGCCCAGCGATCACGCAGTATCTGGATACTCGCCGCCAGCCTCCTTGTCGTCAGCTTTTATGGCGTAGCACAACTCGGTGTTAACGACGATATTCGTCTACTCCAAACGCCTCCCAAACATTTGGTCAGTGATCAAATCAAGTTCGGCAAGCTATTGGATGCACCTACCCCCGTGCAATATTTCTTAGTACGCGGCGCATCGCCAGAAATCGTCTTGCAACGTGAAGAAACGCTAAAGCGTGCGCTCGATCCTTTGATCGGGCAACGCGTCTTCAGCGGCTACCAAGCGATCTCTAATTGGGTGCCTTCGCTCAAAACTCAGGCTGAAAACCGCGCCTTAATCGAGCGCAAGCTCTTAGATAAAGAGGGGCCGCTCAAACTCATTGCAGACAAAATAGAGGAAGACGCGGAATGGCAAACCAAGCTCAGCCAACACTTACTCGCATCAAATCAAACACTCACGGTCGAGAATTTCTTTCAAAGCACGGCGAGCCAGGCCACCCGTCATTTGTGGTTAGGCAAGATCGACAATACCTATGCCAGCATCGTCGCAATGAAAGGTTTGAAATACGCCGAGATGCAACAATTAAGTAAGCTCGCGACGGGAATGGAAGGCGTGCAATGGGTCGATAAAATTGCCGAGATATCTTCGGTCTTAGGACGTTATCGCCACAATATGGGCTGGGTCTTATTGGGCGCGTATTTGCTGGTATTTGGCCTGATGCTGCATCGCTATCGCAAAGACACTTGGCGCACGCTGGCACCTGCAGCCTTGGCGAGTTTTTTCACACTGGCATTGTTGGGCATCAGCGGTCAGGCATTGCAGTTATTCCACGTACTCGCCTTGATGTTGCTTTTAGGGATAGGAGTCGATTATGGGATTTTTATGCAAGAGCAAAATCGCCACAGCGCGACAAAAATCGACGGCGGAGCCAGCACACAATCTAGACATCTGGCGTGGCTGGCAACCGGACTGTCTGCTGCCAGCACCCTACTTTCATTCGGCCTATTGGCCTTGAGCAGCACGCCCGCTTTACGCGCGTTTGGTTTGACCATGCTGATCGGCACTGCGCTGGTCTGGTTGATCGTTCCTTTCTTCATCCACGCCAAGGACAATTAATATGTTCCTCAAACAATATCCACGCATCGCTAGCGCTATTGGCATCGCTTTTTTGACACTACTAAGTGCTTGCAGTGAAGCGCCGCCGCCCGTCGCCAAGCGTCTCAACCTCAAGCTCACACCCGCGAGCTTGGGTACCACGATCAGTATTCAGCAACACTTAAAAGTCGAACGCGAAAACAAAACGGATGACTTGGATGCCGCCTTGGAAATCGATGCAGAGCGTCTAGAACTAGTGGGATTGGCTTTTGGGCAGCGTGTCTTGACAGTACAGTTCGATGGCAAAGAGATCAAAACTTGGCGTCATTTTATGTTGCCACAACAAGTCAAAGCGGAAGATGTTTTAGAAGATATCCAACTCACGCTCTGGCCAGTTGAGGTGATTGCACAGCATTTACCAGATTCTTGGCGCATCACCGAACAGGGACGAGACCGCGTGCTGTACCACAATGAGTCAGTGATTGCGAAAATCCATTACAGCGATGAACAGCGATGGGCAGGCACCGTGACACTAGACAATCTGCATTATAAATATCGTTTAACCATACAAACCGCAGCACCGACACCATAGTCACCATGACATTTTTCTTAAACGAATGCGGCATCATTTGCGCACTAGGCGAACAGCAGCACGAAGTGCGGCACAACATGCTAGCACTCGCGCGCAGCGGTATCGCTATGAGCGATGCGTGGTCCAAGGGGCGCCCCTTACCCTTAGGAATAGTAGGCGCGAACTTGCCTGCGCTGGACCACCACCCTGTTCGTCTACGCAGTCGCAATAATCAACTCGCGCTCGCTGCCTTACAACAGATACGCCCTGCCGTCGACGCCGCGATTAAAAAATATGGCGCGGACCGGATTGCGATCGTACTCGGCACCAGCACTTCGGGCATCAGTGGCACAGAAGAAGCTTTGCGTCACTACGCCGAGCACGGCGCATTGCCTGCAGATTTTCACTACGCGCAACAAGAAATGGGATCGGTTGCCGAATTCATTGCGAGCGAATTGCAAGTGCAAGGACCAAGCTATGTCCACTCCAGCGCCTGTTCGTCCAGCGCCAAAGCAATGGCCAGTGCAGCTCGACTGCTGCAGATGAATATTTGTGATGCGGTGATTACGGGCGGCGTTGACAGCCTATGCGCTTTTACCGTGGCGGGGTTTAGCGCCTTAGAGTCAGTCAGTCAACAACCATGCCGACCTATGAGCCAACATCGCGACGGCATCAACATCGGCGAAGGCGCAGCGCTATTTTTAATGACGCGAGAGCCATCACGGGTCGCGCTATTGGGCTGGGGCGAATCCTCCGATGGCCATCACATGTCGGCACCTGATCCAACTGGTGAAGGCGCACGCAAGGCAATACAGCAAGCCTTAGATCGTGCACAAATTGCGCCAAGCGAGATCGACTACATCAATATGCATGGCACGGCGACCGTGCAAAATGACGCGATGGAATCACGTGTGATTCATGCCCTGTTTGGTGATGCAGTCTTAGTCAGTTCGACCAAGGGATTTACTGGTCACACTTTGGGCGCAGCAGCGGCCGTCGAAGCGGCTCTGTGCTGGATCAGTATGCAGGACGATAATCCACAAGGCCTAGTCCCAGCGCATTTATGGGATAAGGCACTTGATCCTGACTTACCCGCATTGAACTTAAGCCACGCGGGTAGTCAGCTCGGCAGACCGATACGCTATGCGCTCAGCAATTCCTTTGCCTTTGGCGGTTCGAATGCAAGCCTGTTATTGGGGCGCGTAGAAAAGGAGATCGAATAATGTCCGATGAAAATTTATTAGTACCCCAGACGCCACCAATGTTTCCGCCGATTCATAGCCTAGTGCCGCATCGCGATCCTATGGTGTTATTAGATCGCGTGCTAACGGCAAGCGCGGAGGACCTGTGCGCAGAAGTGACGATACGCAGCACGAGTCAATTTTTTGAAGGCGATGGCGTCGGCGCATGGGTAGGCATTGAGTACATGGCGCAAGCGATTGCTGCCCACGCGGGCTATCTCGCCCACAGCAAAGGAGAAGCGGTCAAAGTCGGATTTTTGCTAGGCTCGCGTCGCTATGAAAGTCACACAGCACAGTTTACACTAGGTGCTGTTTTGCAAGTGAAAATACACAGAAGCTTGCAAGCAGACAATGGTTTAGGCGCTTTCGAATGCAGCATTAACGACAGTGCGGCGCCGGACCTAGCACTAGCCACGGCAACGATTACCGTCTTTCAGCCGAATAACGTCACTGATTTTCTGCAAGGAAAACCGATGTAGAGATGGACTAAGCTTGGCGCAAGATCGTATTAAAAAATGAATTTGCAGTCAGTAGATTCAACCGAGAATTAACAGCGAAACACACAATTTTTATGAACAAAAATCAAAGCATACTCGTCACAGGCTCATCACGTGGCATCGGTAAAGCGATCGCCTTGCGTTTAGCGCGTGATGGTTACGATCTAGTCTTGCATTGCCGCAGTGAGCGTGCGCAAGCCGATGCCGTGGCCGAAGACATTCGTCAGCTAGGCAGGAATGCGCGCGTCTTACAATTTGATATCAGTCAGAGAGAGCACACTGCCGCCGTATTGACCCAAGATATAGAACAGCATGGTTGCTACTATGGTGTAGTCTGCAACGCGGGTGTGGCGCGCGATAATGCCTTCCCAGCGATGTCGGGTGAGGACTGGGATCTGGTGATGCAAACCAATTTGGATGGTTTTTACAATGTGCTCAATCCCTTGGTGATGCCGCTAGTCCAGCGTCGCAAACCGGGGCGCATCGTCACCATGGCGTCGGTCTCTGGCTTAGTCGGCAATCGTGGACAGGTCAATTACAGCGCCGCCAAAGCGGGTATTATTGGCGCGACCAAAGCCCTAGCAATAGAATTAGCCAAACGTGCAATCACAGTTAACTGCGTGGCACCGGGCCTAATCGCCACCGATATGATCAGTGAAGTTCCATTAGAAGAAGCCATGAAATTAATCCCAGCGAAACGCGTTGGCCAACCTGAAGAAGTCGCCGCCGTAGTCAGCTTTTTGATGCAGGAAGATGCCGCGTATGTCACGCGACAGGTGATCTCAGTCAATGGAGGTATGGCATGAAGCATCGTGTCGTCGTCACTGGCATGGCGGGCATCAGTCCGCTCGGCAATGATTGGGCTAGCATACGTGCGCATCTGGGCAGCTATCAGAACGCCGTGGTGCGCATGGATAATTGGGCCGATTACGAAGGTCTGAATACCCAACTCGGCGTACCTGCCGCGCCCTTTGCATTAAACGAGCGCTATCATCGTAAAGCCATACGCAGCATGGGACGCGTAGCAATCATGGCGACCCGCGCGACTGAGCTCGCATTAGAACACGCTGGCTTGCTCAAACATCCTGTGCTAACCAGTGGCAAATTAGGTGTCTCATTTGGTTCCTCCGCCGGCACGCCAAGTGCGATTGGTGATTTTGGTCGCATGATGGAAGAACGCACCACCAAGGGCATCAATGCCACCACCTATATCAAAATGATGGCGCACACCGCGCCGGTCAATGTCGGTGTGTTCTTTGGCATCACAGGGCGCGTAATCACCACTTCATCAGCCTGCACCTCGGGTAGCCAAGGCATAGGCTACGCTTACGAGGCGATACGCCACGGCAAACAACTTGCCATGGTGGCAGGCGGTGCCGAAGAGCTGTGCGCGACCGAAGCGGCCGTGTTTGATACCTTGTTCGCCACCAGCGTCAAAAATGCTGCGCCACAAACGACACCCAGCCCTTTCGATGCCAATCGCGACGGCTTAGTCATTGGTGAAGGTGCAGGTTGTTTGATCTTAGAACAACTAGAACACGCACAAGCGCGCGGTGCCACGATCTACGCTGAACTAGTCGGCTTTGGTACCAATAGCGACGGTTGCCACGTCACCCAACCAAACGCCGAAACCATGAAAATCGCCATGCAACTAGCCTTAGAAGACGCCGAGTTACAGCCCGCCGATATTGGCTATGTGAACGCGCATGGCACCGGCACCCAACATGGCGACATCGCCGAATCGCATGCGACTGCGCAAGTGTTCGGCGCCCGCATACCGATCAGCTCCTTAAAGAGTTATATGGGTCACACGCTCGGTGCCTGCGGTGCTTTAGAAGCGTGGATCAGTATACAAATGATGCGCGAATCTTGGTTTGCACCGACCATTAATTTGACCCAAATCGATCCACAATGCGCTGACTTGGACTACATCCGCGATACCGGTCGCAACCTACAATGTGAGTACGTGATGTCCAATAATTTTGCGTTTGGCGGCATCAATACTTCATTGATTTTTAAAAAATGGGCGTAGGCTTATTTTGTAGCTAATAGCAATGCTATACTTTTTCACCAATATTAAATTTTAAATCATTATTCTACTAAGGAAAAAACATGAAACCATTCATCGCCACCGTCTGCACCATCGCCGCCTTCGCGACGCTCACTACGACAACGAGTCCAGCACAGGCCGCTGACAGAAAAGTCATACTCCCTATCTCCGGCGGCATGGCGGCGAACGATGCAAGCGCGCGTTTGGGTGACTCAGTCAAGTTCTATTTCGGCAAACAAGCAACGCCGACGATACTCAAAAAACTCGTGTCCGACAAAACCAGCAAGAAGACCAATGCTTTCGGTAAATCCGACGAAAAAGCCTGCAACTGGGCTTTCCTGTCCGCCATGCTGCAATTACAAACACGCGCCAAAGAGCTTGGCGCTAATGCAGTGATTAACATTGTCAGCAATTACGACAATATTGAATCTTCCAGCGAAACCGATTTCGAATGCCATGCCGGCGCCATCATGGCGGGTGTTGCACTCAAGGGTGATTTTGTACAAATCAAACAGTAAACCAATTCACCTCCACACTAGGGCCTGTTAACATTTAAATTGGGAGTGCGAATGCGGAAAAACGGGCACAGGGCTAGGCGTCAAGGCGCGCCGCAGTGCGAGCACTGTAAGCGACTTGCAACAACGCCATGTGCCCGTTTTACCCATTCCCGAAGGGTTCAAGCCAAAACGCGCGATGGACAGCGTTGTAGCTCTTGCCGAGGCACCAGCCTCGGCGGCGAACTACGCCTTGCCATCCCACCTTTTGGCTTGAACGCATCTCCCGATTTAAATGTTAACAGGCCCTAAGTCCTATGAAAAAAACTTTCACCGCTATCCGCAGTATCTTGTGCCTCGCTGCGATCGCATCGACCTTACTCCTGCAAGCCTGTGCCACCTCTGTAAAAGCCAGCGCAGTATCCAACCCAGCCCCCTCTGAAGCCTTCTCTGCTTACGGCCAAATCGAGCTCAAGCCTACCCAATTTAAGCCGAATTACAATGGCGACATGTCAGGCTTGGTAAAAATTGACGCCAATATCAAAAAAGATTTGGCTGCATCACTGGAAACTTGGAATAAATCCAACGACAATTCACGCAAACTCATCATTGAGCCCGTCATCGAAGAGCTGCAATTCAAACATGGTGCAAAACGTGTCTTACTTGGACCATTGGCCGGTAGCTCGGGGGTGTTATTGCGGCTAAAGATTAGCGATGGCAACGGCAAACTCATCGCCAGCCCAGAGTTCTTTCAACGCGCAGATGCCATGGCAGCAGGCTTTGTTTTTGGTGTACATGACAATTTGATGTTAACCCGTGTTGCCAACCTCGCCAGCACCTATGTGATTGCGAACTATTCGTCGGCAGTTGGAGGGCCAACTGGCGCGGATAGTAAAGCACTTTCATCACAATAATTTTCATCAAAGCGCTAGCAAAATGGGGCTCGCTCAAGCTCGTCATATGACATTCTCGCCATGCTAATTTATCTGGCGAATCTGACTGCCATTGTCGACCAGCGACTAGATAGCCTAAAGTCAGTTCTCTCACCAGGAGAGAACTGGCGATATCAAGGCTTTCTACGAACCGAACGCGCTACTCAATTTCTGGTAGGGCGTTACCTATTGCGCCAACTACTCGCATCGCACTTAGGCGTTGCACCGCAAGAGGTGCCACTGATCGAGCGGCATAATAATGCACCATTATTAGATTTTCCGAATACTGATCAACTTGGCTTCAGCATCTCTCACAGCAAATCATGGGTGGCTTGCGGCTTCAGAAGTGATGCAAAAATCGGTGTAGACATCGAATGGATCGATACCCAGCGTGATGTCGTAGCACTGGCAGAGCATAGTCTTACTGCAGAACAAAATGCCAGCTTGATCGCGCTTGCGCCACACCAACAGCACCAGTTTTTTTATCAGCATTGGACAGCCCAAGAAGCGCAAATTAAACTCGGTGTGGCGCAACTAGACACATGCCAGATCACGCATTCGCAACTGGCGATCGCTGTATGCAGCAACAAAATTTTTCATCAAGCGCCTAAGCTGATTCATATTGCGATTTAAAACCACCCCCAAAACCAATTCCAAATGCCCGGTAACTCTTGTTTAGCACCGCTCTCTTTGGTGGTCTTCAACAAGGCAGCTTTGACCATCGCGTCTCGTTCATCATAAAACGGCAAGGCTGTAGTCGGCATCTCTAATTCTTTGGCGACGTCCAACAAGATCTCCAAATACTCCTCCATATGGTTCGCCGTGTAGCGATTGATATCATGAAAGGTGACTACGATAGGCGTCGCACCGTCGATACTAGGAAGTGTTCCCGCCTGCCATTGAGGGCGTAGCGCCAACAATAATTTACGCATGTTTTTGCGCTTGGTAAAACTAAAATTAAAGACATAAATCACACCATCGTTGGCACTCAAATCCGTCAATAACATTTGCAACTGATTGGCGTGATACAGATCCAGCGTCGTTTCGTTGTAACTCCAGAATGGTGGGCGCACCAACTGTGGCGCACTCCCTCTCGCCACACTCAAATCGGCAATGCCCTGCTTTAATGAATTGCTTAAGGCTTCTTCGCCCAAAAAACGATGATTCGCATGATTGGCAGTCGCGGTGTGAAAGGCCAGCTCGTGGCCCAATGCATGCATACGCTGCAACAAAGCCCGCCCATGTTCCGAGCCACCCGCACCCATGGCCTGTGTTT
>CAYXJI010000043.1:0-7074 GCA_964465175.1 uncultured Burkholderiaceae bacterium
TTGCGTTCGAGTATCGTTCGCAAGATTTAGGAATAAATCTGCGTTTCCCTAGTTTGAATGAGTGCATCGCTGTTTGGTCCAACACATGGCGAATGAATTTGTGTAAGAGACTTCTGCATAAACGTAGCGAGCGGCCGAAGTTTGGATCGAGAATCGGACCTATGCTAGTGCACAGCGAGCATCGCAGATTCAAAATTCGGTCGCGCAGTAGCTTGTGCAGAGGTCTCTGTCAGTCGATAATTGGGGTAAGTGGTAGCAAAAAGAGCGGGCTTAAAATGCCCGCTCTTTTTTCGCTTAGTGCTGGCAATGTAGACGATAAATTAACCAGCATTACGTCAATCGCGCTCACATTCCTATCAACTATCCTATGTGCCATGACACATCCCTCGTCAATCTCATTAGAATAGTTTACTATTACTGCTTATTTATACAGTATGAGAGACGAGTATGATAGGTCGCATCGCCGGAAACTTGATTGAAAAAAACCCGCCGCAAATTATGGTTGATTGCCAGGGCGTCGGGTACGAAATCGATGTGCCTATGAGCACTTTTTATAATTTGCCTGCGTTGGGGGAAAAAGTCGCCTTGCTCACGCATCTGGCCATACGTGAAGATGCCCATGTTTTGTTTGGATTTGGCACCGCAGAAGAGCGTTCTACGTTTAAGCAATTAATTAAAATTAGCGGCGTTGGTGCGCGTACTGCCTTGTCGATTCTGTCCGGTATGTCGGTCACTGATTTGGCGCAAGCGATCACCTTGCAAGAGGCCGGGCGCTTGACCCGCGTACCGGGAATTGGAAAAAAAACGGCCGAGCGTTTGCTATTGGAGCTCAAAGGTAAGTTGGGTGCTGATCTTGGTGCTGCAGGGGTTGCTGCTGCGGCTGGTGATCACAGTTCGGATATTTTGAATGCTTTACTGGCGCTTGGTTATTCGGATAAAGAAGCTTTGGCGGCGCTGAAATTAGTACCCGCTGGCTCAGGTGTATCGGATGGGATTAAGGCGGCATTGAAGGCCCTCTCAAAGTCTTAATAAGTCTTAAATTGTGAGCTATGGATCGCGCGTCCAGCCCGCCGTGATGGAAAAAAATCTCAGCGCACTCCGCGTCTCGGCGGCAAAAATCATTGAGCTTAGAAAAAATGAAAGCAGTACGGAAAAACCATGAGCATACAAACCGATAATCTCACCTCACAACTGGTTGATACCCGCATCATCGCGGCGACGCCTTCTTCACCAAATGAAGAAGCGATAGAGCGTGCGCTACGTCCTAAGCAGCTAGATGATTATGTGGGGCAAGAAAAAATCCGTGATCAATTAGAGATTTTTATCGGCGCGGCACGTCAGCGTAAAGAAGCCTTGGATCACACTTTGTTGTTCGGGCCACCAGGTCTGGGCAAGACCACTCTGGCGCACATTATCGCGCGCGAAATGGGCGTAAATTTACGTCAAACTTCGGGGCCGGTATTAGAACGTGCTGGCGATTTGGCGGCTTTGTTGACCAATCTTGAAGCCAATGATGTGTTGTTTATCGATGAGATACATCGCTTGTCGCCTGTGGTGGAAGAGATTTTGTATCCGGCCTTAGAAGACTACCAAATCGATATCATGATCGGTGAGGGGCCGGCAGCGCGTTCCGTTAAACTTGATTTGCAACCGTTTACCTTGGTCGGTGCGACGACACGCGCAGGGATGTTGACGAATCCTTTGCGTGATCGCTTCGGCATTGTGGCGCGCCTTGAATTTTATACTGCGGAAGAGCTCACGCGTATCGTGACGCGGTCTGCCTCTTTGCTGGAGGTGCCGATTCAAGCCGATGGCGCTTTTGAAATTGCCAAACGAGCGCGTGGTACGCCACGTATTGCCAATCGCCTGTTGCGCCGTGTGCGCGATTATGTGCAGGTCAAAGGTAATGGCGAAATCACCAAGCCGATGGCGGATGCGGCATTAAAGATGCTGGATGTTGACACGGTGGGTTTTGATTTGATGGATAGAAAGTTACTGGAAGCGATCTTGTTTAAGTTTGGTGGCGGCCCAGTCGGCCTCGATAATGTTGCCGCAGCGATTGGTGAAGAGCGCGACACGATAGAAGATGTGCTCGAGCCTTACTTGATACAGCAAGGCTACCTGCAACGCACACCGCGTGGCCGTATCGCGACTGCTAGTGCGTATGAACATTTTGGTTTGACTGCACCACGAACGAATCCAAATGGAGATTTGTGGGGGACTTAGGCTTTCTCTTGTGCCCTTAGCTGAATTGGACTTTGGTCGCTCGTTACTATTTTAAAGATTTTTCGTAGCGGCGCGCGGAGAGAGAGAAGGCTGTTTTGGTTTTATCTTCTCATCTCTTGGGAATCTTTGAATAGCTCTTCAATTTTAGTTTGAGGGATGTTTAGTGATGTCAAACACATTGAGTTGCTATTGGAAGTGTATTTAATTTAATACACTGTATTTTATTTTGTACGCTTCGCAAAAATCACATCATTTGTGAGGGAAGATCCGATTTCCTGCACCTCATAAAATTCTGATTGTATTTATTTCGATACAGTCTATTCTGTTAAAATTCACCGTTAATACGCTAAGTCCTTGATTTTTTCATGGAAGTGCCGCGCTACGCTTCATGGCACGGTGATTGCTAATGATAAGCAGATTTGGTTTGATAGAGGGAATTGGGATTATGCAACAAGAAGCTGGGCGCGCTGGCGCGCTTCTCACTATCGATTTGAAAGCCTTGCGGGCGAATTATCGATTTTTACAATCTCGCCTGAGTAGCGCGCAATGCGGTGCAGCGGTGAAAGCCGATGCCTATGGCTTGGGGGCGATTCCCGTTTCTAAGGCCTTGGTGGCGGAAGGTTGTCGTCATTTATTTGTAGCGCAATTGGAAGAGGCCATTAGCCTGCGTGCGCACATTGCGCGTGATGTGGCGATATACGTCATGCATGGCTCACCCGTGGGTTACGAAGCCGAATTTATTGAATATGGCTGCACGCCTGTTCTCAACTCGCTGGAGCAGATCAGTGCTTGGCGTGTCTTGGCTAAAGAACGCATGAGCCTTTTGCCGGCGATCATACAAATCGATACTGGTATGGCGCGCATGGGTTTATCGCACGCGGAACTACGCACGTGGTTGAATGATTTTTCTATCACCGAGGGCATCGATTTACGTTATGTGATGAGTCACCTTGCTTGCGCAGAAGATCAGCTTGATCCTATGAACCAATTGCAATTGCAGGCGTTCAACAATCTACTGACCCAATTGAGTCAACACTATTCTGATGTAAAAGCGAGTTTTTCAAATTCATCTGGCATCTTTCTCGGCAGCGATTTTCACTTTGACCTTGCACGACCTGGTGCTGCTTTATATGGTGTCGCACCCGTGGCTGGTCAAGAAAGTCCTATGCAATCGGTGGTGCAATTGCAGGGACGCATTATACAAACGCGTGAAATTCCTATGGGTGCTTCGGTCGGCTATAGCAAAACTTGGCGTGCGACGCAGCCTTCGCGCATCGCTACGGTGTCGGTCGGTTATGCCGACGGATGGTTGCGTAGTTTAAGTAATTGCGGTGTGGCGCATATCGCGGGGGTTGAAGTGCCTATGGTGGGTAATGTTTCGATGGATACCATCACCTTGAATGTCAGCCACGTTGATCCCCAACTTCTGTACCCAGGCGCTTTAGTCGATTTGATTTGCCCTGACAATACGGTGGATCAAGTAGCGAAACAAGCTGGCACGATAGGCTATGAAATTTTGACGAGCTTAGGGCCGCGCTATCAACGGCACTATATTGACTAAGCGTCTGAAATTGGAGACGCATTCTGCGGCAAAAAAAGAATTTTAGTTTAAAAAGAAGTCAGATATTTACTTGGGAAATTACATGAAAATAGTCATCTTGGGAGCAGGTGTCATCGGTACCTCCACCGCCTATTACCTCGCTAAAGCAGGACATGAAGTGACGGTGATTGAACGTCAAAGCGGCGCTGCTTTGGAAACCAGTTTTGCCAATGCGGGCGAGGTTTCTCCTGGCTATTCAGCACCGTGGGCGGGACCTGGTGTGCCGCTGAAAGCGATCAAATGGTTGATGATGGAGCATAGTCCTTTAGCGATACGTCCAAGTGCCGATCCCGCGATGTGGCGCTGGGTGTTTCAGATGTTGATGAATTGCACGACCAAGCGTTACGAGATCAATAAAGGTCGTATGTTACGCATGGCGCAATACAGCCGCGATGTTTTGCAACAGCTGCGCGAAGAGACAGGCATTGCCTATGACGAACGCACACAAGGGACTTTGCAGTTATTTCGCAATCAGCAACAGCTCGATGGTTCGCAGGCGGATATTGATATTCTCAAACGCTATGGCGTGCCGTATGAAAGCTTGAGTGGCGAAGAATGTTTGCGGGTAGAGCCCGCTTTGAAAAATGTCCGTGAAAAATTTGTCGGTGCTTTGCGATTGCCGGGTGATGAAACAGGTGATTGCTTTAAGTTCACACAAAATCTGGCCAAGCTGGCGGAAGGTTTAGGCGTGAAATTTGAGTATGGCGTGAGCATAGAACGCATCAATGCCGAAGGTGATCAAGTCAAGGGCGTGCAAACGTCCAAGGGGATGTTCACGGCCGATAAGTTTGTCTTGGCTTTGGGTAGTTATTCCCCGATCTTGTTGCGTGAACTGGGCATCAAAATTCCTGTGTATCCGATTAAAGGTTATTCGATTACTGTGCCGATTACCGATGCAACGGGCGCGCCAGAATCGACGGTGATGGATGAGACCTATAAAGTCGCCATTACGCGCTTGGGCGATCGTATTCGGGTTGGCGGTACCGCCGAAATCACTGGTTACGATTTGCGTTTGCGTGAATCTCGCCGTAAAACTTTGGTGCATTCCGTGACCGATTTATTCCCGCATGGCGGCGATGTTAGTCAGGCGGAATTCTGGACAGGATTGCGTCCTATGACACCGGACGGCACACCGATCATCGGACCTACACCGTATCGTAATTTGTTCCTGAACACCGGACACGGCACGCTAGGCTGGACCATGTCCTGCGGCTCGGGTCAGTTCCTTGCGGATTTAATTTCAGGAAAAAAACCAGCGATTTCCACCGAAGGTTTATACATGGATCGCTACGGTAGCGTGAATCGACCGATTGCGATTTAAAGTGCAGCTCAAAACCCCTCAGCGTCTCAGCGTTGAGGGGTTTATGTTTTTATTTAATTGAATTTCTGTATTAGAAAGATCAGCAATGCGTGTCAATATTCCCTTTGAAGATCGAGTTGGTATTGCTCACGAGATTCTCGCGGTGTTGGCGCGTCAGGGTTTGAATGTGCAGGCGGTGGAAGTTGATCCCCCGAATATTTACATCGATATTCCTGAACTTAAACAAAGCATGCTGCCGAGTTTGCAGGCCGATTGCGATCAGGTGATCGGCGTTGGTACGATAGAGGTCGTGGATATTCTGCCGGGCATGCGACGTAGTCTCAATCTGGACACAATTATGGCGGTCATGGAAGACCCTGTGCTGGCGATTGATGCGCTAGGGCGTATCGTGATAGCCAACGCGGCAGCGGCAGAAGTCGCGCGCTGTAGTGAAAAGGAATTGTGCCAAAAATCCCTCTATCAAGTGCTACAAGACAGCACGATTCAACACGAATTGATCGCCAACGAGTTTTGTGCGCCGACGCGCGAAGTCTTGCTCAACGGTGAGCCCTTCATGATGGATGTGACTCCGGTGTTTGAGCCTTTGTCGGCCGGCACAGCCAGTGATGGCAAGGCCGTGGGGGCTTTGTTGACATTGACCGCGCCGAAGCGGATAGGTGAGCGCCTGCATGCGATCTCGCGCGCAGAGATCGGCGGCTTTGAAGCGATTATTGGTGACTCTGAACAAATTCGTGTATTGAAAAAACGTGCTGCAAGGGTGGCCGTAGTTGATGCGCCTTTGTTGATTACGGGTGAAACAGGCACCGGCAAAGAATTATTGGCGCAAGCTTGCCACGGTGTTAGTCCGCGCAGCAATGCGCCGTTTCTCGAATTAAACTGCGCCGCCTTGCCCGAGAGTCTGGCTGAGAGTGAATTGTTTGGCTACATGGCGGGCGCGTTTACGGGTGCCAATCGAGGCGGTAAGCCGGGCTTGTTTGAAATGGCCGACGGCGGCACGGTGTTTCTCGATGAAGTGGGCGAGATGTCCTTGTATTTGCAGGCAAAACTATTGCGCTTCTTAAATGACGGCAAATTCCGCCGCATTGGTGGCGAAAAAGAGGTGCAAGTCGATGTGCGTATTATCAGTGCGACTCATAGAAATCTGCGCAAGATGGTGCAGGAAGGCAGTTTTCGTGAAGATTTGTTTTATCGCTTAAACGTCTTGCATTTAGAAATGCCGCCTTTGCGCGAACGTTCGGACGACGTCTTGTTATTGGCGCGCCATTTTATCGAACGCGCCTGTACGCAGGCACAGAAACCAGTTTCGCGTTTGAATCAAACTGCTACCACGGCTATGTTGAGTAACCGCTGGCCAGGCAATGTGCGGCAATTGCAAAACGTCGTGTTTCGTGCGATCACGATGTCGGATCAACGTGTTTTAGACGCAGCCGATTTGGATTGGGCGGAAGATTCTATGCAGAGTGACGCCGTGGTATTTGAAGAAGCCGACACCTGGGAAGCCTCCGTCAATCAATTTGAGTCGGCCTTATTGACCAAGCTGTATCAAGAGTACCCATCCAGCCGTAAACGAGCCGCGCGACTAGATACGTCACACTCCATGATCGCAGCGAAGTTGCGCAAGCATGGCATTCCTAAGAAATAATCTAGGCCTTGGGCGCACTGCTAGTAAGTTAGGAGTCAAACTCTTCAACGCCGAGGCACCGTGACGCAGAAAAAACCAA
Organism: uncultured Burkholderiaceae bacterium; assembly: GCA_964465175.1. GTDB lineage: Bacteria > Pseudomonadota > Gammaproteobacteria > Burkholderiales > Burkholderiaceae_D > Undibacterium. The sequence continues at coordinate 6,869 of CAYXJI010000043.1, forward strand.
AAGAGTGGAAGCAAGGTCGTATCTAAGGTTTTCTCTGCGCTCCTCCGCGTCCCTAGGTTGAGGCGTTTTGATTTTTGAAATACTGGTCTTAATGGCGGTGCGCCTACACCAAACTCAAGTCTGGATTATCCGGATCTTCGGGCAGATTGACCGCAGGGATGGTGTATTTTTCTTCTGCCCAAGCGCCCAGATCGATTTGTTTGCAG
>CAYXJI010000043.1:7084-14491 GCA_964465175.1 uncultured Burkholderiaceae bacterium
CGCTCTGAGCAGAAGGGGCGAAAAACATTTTCAGCAGACCAAACGACTTTCGCCGCGCAAGTCGGGCAGGAGACAACAGTTGCCATAGTTGAGTAAGAATTGGGTCAATTAGAAGTTACAGAGCGTCAGATCGAAAGGCACATCGCCCTCGAAAGGCTTGGGTTTCATATCACCATCTTGCGACATGATGCGTATCCATAACATGTATTTATTGGCTGAGATTTCGGGGATAGCCCCTAACTCTTGCGGCAAGGTGACGCGCAATAATTGGTAGACCTTACCTTGTAACATTTGCTGATAACTACCACTTTGCGCGATGACTTTCGTCGTGCCGCCTGACTCACGAAGGAGTCTTAAAACCACATTGATCGCGTCGAACAAGGGGGCGATTGGCGCAAACCAAGTTGAAATATCTGCAAAGCGTTTTTCTGCGGGTAGTTTTTTCCATGCATGGTAGCTTGGCAGGTCAAATTCACAAGCGCCGCCCGGAATGATGGTTCTTCCGCGTATACTCATTAGCCATTCGTTATCACGTATGTGCTGCCCGGTCTTGCCGGTTGATGCCATTAAATTGGTACTTGCATGCTCAACATCGCTAATGACTTGATCGAGCATATCTGCTTGTACATTTGGATTTGATTTGAAGCCAATTAAGGTGTTTTTTTGACGGTCGAGTTCTTGCAATAAATCAGATTTCAAGTCAGCGCGACCCGCGACTTCGAGCATTTCAAAGATGGTAGCGATCGCAACGTGGTGTTGTAACGGATCAGACTGATGTAAGAAAAAAGAAAACTTCTCGTACAGGTCTTCTAACCGCAATAAAGTACGTATGCGCTCGTTAAAAGGGTACTCATAAACGATCAAAATAAATTCCCTGTAAATTGGGTGCTAATTGGCTAGTATTGGCTTGTTATTGGGCTGATATTTGCACTTGAACTTAGTGATAGGCTAAGGAAAATAAGCAAAAAATGCGCTCTAAATAATCTTCACGTGATTCTGAACCAAGCAGCGAAAAATTACAAACATTGCTTGCATCTGATTAGCGAGAAATCGCTAAATTCAGATATTTTCTATGAAGTCTTTCAACTTCGATGCGCACCTGCGACACATTTGCCATAGAATCGATTACATCATCTGCTTGGGCAAGACGCTCATCACGACTCGCTTGTGCCGCTAAAATCGGTAGAACTTGTTCACGTGCAAAGTGATTGCGTAGCATGACGCGTTTAATTTGGGTCTCTTGATCGCAGTCAACCACCAAGATGCGCTGAACGCGTGCCTTCCAATCTCCCGATTCAATTAAAAGTGGTACGACAAAAATAGGATACGCCGCTTTCGAGCCAGCGGCAGCCTGTTCGCAATGTTGCCGAATCAAGGGATGCAGAATGGCTTCCAAATTTTTCTTTGCCTGAGGATTGGCAAATACCAATTCGCGCATTTTGACTCTATCCATCGCACCGTTGACATCGATATACGCGGCACCGAATTTTTGTGCGATGGCCGCAATCGCATCACCGCCGGGTTTACTGAGTTGATGGGCAATCACGTCGGTGTCGATAATCGTCGCGCCGAGTTCTGCGAACATAGTCGATACGGTTGTTTTGCCGCTGCCGATACCCCCAGTTAATCCTAAGCTAAACTTTCCGATAGACATTTAATTGAGTAGCGCTAAATATTGATTGGTCAGGGTTTTTCCCCAGACCAAGGCGATGAGACCTGCGATTGCAAGATACGGGCCGAATGGTATGGGCTTACCTTTGCCCAATTTGCCTAGCACTATCATTAAAATCCCTATCGTTGCACCGACTGCTGATGAAAGTAGGATGATCAAGGGTAGCATGCTCCACCCCATCCATGCGCCTAGTGCCGCTAGCAACTTGAAATCACCATAACCCATGCCTTCTTTGCCTGTGGCGAGCTTAAATAGCCAATAGATAGACCACAAGGATAGATAGCCAACCGCCGCACCGATGACGGCGTTTTCTAAAGAAGCGTGGGTGCTGTAGAGATTGATGATTAAACCTAGCCATAACAGGGGTAAAGTAAGATCGTCTGGTAATAATTGTGTGTCCGCGTCGATAAAGGTCATGGCAACCAAAAACCACACAAAAATCATTGCAGACAAGCCAGTTAAACCACTGCCAAAATGCCATATCACGAACGCTGACAATATGCCCGTGATTGCTTCTATAGCCGGATAGCGTTTTGAAATTGGCGCTTTACAACCCGTGCATTTGCCACCGATAACTAGATAACTAATCACGGGAATGTTTTCAAGCGCTGTAATTTGATGACCACAATGAGGGCAGGCTGAGCGCGGCAAGATGAGATTGAAGCGTTCCGGATGCGGTAACTCCCGGCCTGATTCATGCGCTACATAGTTATCCGACTCCCTTTGCATCATAATGGGGAGGCGGTAAATGACTACATTCAAAAAACTGCCTATGAGTAAGCCCAGAATGCCCAGAGCAATGGTGCTAGCCAACGTCCCTGGCTCTGTAAAAAAAAGCAAATCTAGCATTACACCACCGAGCCGAGTTTGAAAATTGGCAAGTACATCGCCACGACCAAGCCGCCAATAAGCACGCCCAAGATCACCATGATGATAGGCTCCATTAAGCTAGATAACGAGGCCACGGCTTCGTCTACTTCATCTTCATAAAAATCGGCAACTTTTCCCAACATTGCGTCAAGCGCACCCGATTCTTCGCCGATCGCCACCATTTGCATCACCATGGTTGGGAACACGTTCGCGTTTTGCATGGCAACAGTTAGGCTGGTACCAGTAGTCACTTCAGTTTGAATTTTAATTGTTGCGTCTAGATAAACGGCATTGCCCGATGCGCCACCGACGGAGTCGAGTGCTTCCACTAAAGGCACGCCCGCTGCGAACATGGTTGCTAAAGTACGAGTCCAGCGAGCAATTGTCGCTTTGCGTATCACATCGCCGAAAATAGGTGCTTGCAGCAAAGCTCTGTCCATGAATCTCTGCATTTCTAAAGAGCGTTGCCAAGTTTGGAAAAAGAAATAAATTGTGGCTCCTATACCTCCAAAAATCAAATACCAGTTTTGAACGAAGTATTCTGAGATAGCCATAACAATAAGCGTTGGTGCGGGTAAATCTGCTCCGAAGCTGGTGAATACCTCTTTAAATGCCGGCACTACCCAAATCATAATTACCGCAGTGACAATGAAAGCAATTGATAAAATGGCGATCGGATAGGTCATTGCAGATTTAATTTTTGCTTTAATCGCTAAGGTCTTTTCCTTGTAGATGGCGAGTCGAGTCAACAAATCTTCCAGAATACCGGCTTGCTCACCAGCACCTACTAAATTGCAGAAAAGTGGGTCGAAGTAGAGAGGGTATTTTCGGAACGCTTGGTTTAGGCTAGTGCCTGTTTCGATATCGCCGCGAATATCCAATAGCAGCTTTGAAACCGAGGGATTCGCATGACCTTTGCCGACAATGTCAAAGGATTGCAATAGCGGGACACCCGCCTTCATCATTGTCGCCAGTTGTCTGGTGAACAGGGTGATGTCTTTGTCCGTAATTTTTTTACCAGAGCTATAGCTTTTTTTCTTAATTTTAACAACCACAATACCTTGGCGACGTATCGTCGCCGCGACGATGGCCTCACCACCTGCACGCATTTCTCCCGTGACTTTTTTACCTTGCCTGTCTTTGCCTTCCCAAGCGTACAAAACTTCTTTGACTTGACTAGGTTTGGCTGATTTGCTTTTTGACGTCGTTGCCATACTTTTCCTATTTCTTATTCGTTAGTGCAGCCAAGTACTTCTTCTAAACTGGTGAGTCCTTGACTGACTTTTTGCAGACCTGAGCGACGCAATCCTTTGACGCCTTCGGCCTCAGATTGTTTGCGAATTTCTAAAGCGGTTCCGTTTGCTAGAATGATTTTTTCGATTGCTTCTGTGATCGGCATAATTTGATAAATGCCGACTCGACCTTTATAACCAGAACCATTGCAGCGCTCGCATCCCACGGGGCCGTACGGCTTCCAAGTGCCATCCAGCTCGTCGTCTTGAAAACCTGCAGCCAATAATACTTCGTCAAGAATTTCAACAGGTTTTTTGCAGGTGCAAAGTCTCCTAGTTAAGCGCTGTGCCGTGATTAGAATGACTGAAGATGCGATGTTAAATGGCGCAACACCCATATTCATCAAACGCGTCAAAGTGGACGGTGCGTCATTGGTATGTAATGTAGAAAAGACCATGTGACCTGTCTGCGCTGCTTTAATCGCGATATCGGCGGTTTCTAAGTCACGAATCTCACCCACCATAATGATATCGGGATCTTGGCGTAGGAAGGATTTCAAAGCGACAGGGAAGGTCAGTCCAGCTCGGTCGTTAATATTGACTTGATTCACGCCTGGCAAGTTAATTTCGGCTGGATCTTCAGCGGTAGAAATATTGATGCCGGGTTTGTTAATGACGTTGAGGCAAGTGTAGAGAGACACTGTTTTACCTGAGCCTGTCGGTCCTGTTACCAAGACCATGCCATAAGGACGCTGAATCGCATCCATCAATATTTCTTTTTGATCTGGGTCGTAGCCCAATGCATCGATCCCCATTTGCGCTTGTGATCCATCCAAAATACGCATCACGATTTTTTCGCCAAACAGGGTCGGCAAAGTGCTTACACGGAAATCGATTGCTTTATTGGCCGATAGCACCAACTTCATGCGACCGTCTTGTGGTACGCGTTTTTCTGAAATATCGAGCTTAGAAATAACCTTAATACGAGAAACCAGTTTGTCCTTGATGGCCAACGGCGGTTGGGCGATTTCGCGTAATTCACCATCGACACGGAAGCGAATTCGATAAAATTTCTCAAAAGGCTCAAAGTGTAAATCTGATGCACCTAAGTTAATCGCATCTATCAGCATTTTTTGGAGAAATTTAACGACAGGAGCATCATCTACCTCTGCGGCTTGGGCATCGGCTACACCTGAATTTAAATCCTCTTCTTTGAAATCCATCTCGAAATCGTCACCTGCTAGATCGGTGATAGTCTGATCAGATGATTTCGTTAACTTATCAATTAATTTCGTCAGTACATCGTGTTGTACGATCACGATGTCAACACTGAGTCCTGTCTGAAATTTGATTTGATCGATTGCGATTGTATTGGTTGGGTCTGAAATCGCAACCGATACTTTATTTCCTTTTTTTGATAGGGCAATCACGCGTTGTGATTGCATCATTTTTGTATCAACCACCTTCTCCGGAAGCATCGCTTCGTCAAATACGGCTAAATCGATTTGAGGGTAGCCAAAGGTTTCAGAACAAAAGCTTGCGAGGTCACGCGCATTCATAGTCCCGCCTTGAATTAAGGCGTCGAGGAATGAGCTCTTGTCGAGTTGATTTTTCTTTTGTATTGCATCAATTTGTGCCGGCGATACCAAATTTGCTTGGGCTAATGCGCGAGCTAAGCCTGATGTGGGAAGGTTTGCCGCAGAATTCGGTGGAACAGCTGACATAGTTTTCTATCGGAAATAAGTTGGACTATTGGATGCTTTGTGATAATGCAACTAAGTGGGACTTTTGTAAATAGGCATCTTACTTCTGGGATACAAAACGTGGTATTGAAATCCGAGTAAATTCTGTGCTTGTGGAATTCTTGGTGGAATGATGTTGTTTTGTTAGGTAGCGGTGTACTTCGATGATGGGGATATAGCGTCAAGTCGCAGTTCAGAGGTATTTAGATGTATGGTCTCAGAATTGCATTTACGCCTTTTTTTGGGGAGTATTGTGGAGTTTGGGAGCTTAAACACCCAAGAAATGACGCAGCGAGCTATTTACAAATGCTTACAACTTAGAGGCGTGTAACGCTTGGCTAAACTTACTTCGTCATGCGCCACTAAAGCTTGGGGTAATCGGTAATTAATGATTACGATTTACCGCTAAAAAAGCTAAATCCATTAAAGCTTGTTTGTAGGCTGAGTCCGGCAAGTCTTGGATCGCTAGTGTTGCACGGCTTGCAGCCTTGTCTGCCTCACCCTTGGTATATGCTAATGCACCTGATTCGGTAATAGCAGTCAAAATAGTATCAAATTTTGATTCATCACCTTCTTCTATGCAGGCCTTTACCAATAGTCTTTCCGCTTCACTGCCATTTTTCATCAGGTAAATAAGTGGCAGAGTTGGCTTCCCCTCGCGTAAGTCGTCACCAACATTTTTGCCGATTTCGTCTGCTTTGCCAGAATAATCGAGCACATCGTCAATTAATTGGAATGCCGTACCCAAAGAGCGGCCATATTCCCCTGCAGCCGCGATTTGTGTAGGGCTTGCGCCACTGATCAATGCGCCGATTTCGGCCGCTGCTTCAAATAACTTTGCCGTCTTGCAGCGAATGACCTCTAAGTAGCGCTCCTCAGTCACATCGGGATCATGCATATTGAGAAGCTGCAAAACCTCGCCTTCCGCAATGACATTGGTCGCATCCGCCAAAATTCGCATGACTTGCATACTGTCTATCGATACCATCATTTGGAATGCACGCGAATACAAAAAATCGCCGACCAGTACCGACGCTGCGTTGCCAAATAAGGCATTTGCAGTCTGGCGACCCCGTCGCAACGAAGATTCATCCACCACATCATCATGTAGTAAGGTCGCGGTATGGATGAATTCCACGATCGCCGCCAAATCGTAATGATGTTGGCCTTGATAGCCATAAGCATTGGCCATCAATAAGACTAAGACTGGGCGGATCCGTTTGCCGCCAGCATTAATGATGTATTCGGAGATCTGACTGACTAGAGCGACGTCGGAATGTAGTTGTTGTCGAATAACCAGATTGACTGCATCCATTTCGGGTGCGATTAATTGGTTGATGGTGTTTTGGTTAGGCGTGGCAGACAAGGGGATATCCTGCAAAAAGCGAATTAAAATGTGGCGAGATTATACGATGCTAATGGGACGCGGAACAAAGTGCACTCTTTTTCATGTTAATTTTTCTTGTTTCCGCCTGATCTTGAATTCAAAGCGTCGATTCTTGATAGTCGAAAGGTCGTTGAGCCTGCACTTGGATGTGCTCGCCAACTAGGCTAAAACCCCGATTGTTTTTATACCAAATTACTGCAAAATCCTCGTATCCACTTTTTGTTTCGCTTTAGCTTATGAAAATCATGCGTCGACAATGCCTTTCCTTGCGTTTTACTATTTTCGCATTAATTTTTGGGTTAGCTACCTCAGTCGCGGATGCCGAGACGTCGCGCCCACATGTGATGGGGTGGATTCCCGCGTATGGCCTAGAAAAATCTATGCACGCCTTGCAGAGAAATCCCCATGTCGCGCTCGGCTTAACTAGAGTTGGGCTGCAATTTTGGAATCCTAGCGCCGATGGGCAGTCGGTTATTTTGGTTCCGGTAAATAAAGAGGGAAAAA
>CAYXJI010000043.1:14501-15611 GCA_964465175.1 uncultured Burkholderiaceae bacterium
GTAAGACGTGTTGTCGCATGGTTGAAAGCGCGCAAAATCTCTGTTTTGCTGACTGTTTACAACAACTCTCAGGTAATGAAGCATTGGGACTGGGATTTGGCACGGCGGGCGTTCAAAGATCACCCCGAGAAATTTTCCGCTGCTTTATTGGCGGCGATGCAGCGGTACGACTTAGATGGGATTGATCTAGATCTCGAGGGTGAGGGAGATTTTGAGGTGGATCGATCCGCATATGCAAAATTTGTTGCAGACTTGAGTCGTGCACTGAAAAAACAGAACAAGTTATTAACCGTAGATAGTTTTCACAGTCCATGCGCCAATGCGCCGAATATGGCCTGGTGGAGTGATTGGCTGGGACAAGTCGATGCGATTCACAGCATGGGCTATCAGGATTTGTATGAAGGAAGTATTGCGAACTTTACACCCACTGATAAGCCTGTCTGCGAGGCTGGGGCAGCAATTTTCAAGTATAGCTGGCAATTAAATTATGCAAAAAAAGCTGGGTATCGCGTGGATCAGATTCTGATGGGAATGCCTACTTGGTTGGATAATTGGGGGCAAGGTGGGCGGGGATCAAGTATCTCTGCACATCTCCAAGAACTGAAAGATTTGGGTGCTGGCATTGCTTTATGGGATTTACAATTGGGTGGCCCAAATTGGAGAAGTGCCCAAACTTGGACTGAAATACGTGCATTGCGGGAGGCGAAAACATTACTGAAACCCGAGGTAAAATCAGATTCATCGATGAAGCTTAAAACGAGTAGCCCTTAATGCTTAGCTATTTGGCTATCGAATGCCAGTGCATTGATTCTGACTGCTGAAAATTTACGCAAAAGTCTTTGACCGACCTCGGTAAGCTATGTATAATCCGCAGTTCCCTTGAAATTTTGTTGTTGATGCCAATCGACTTCTTTCACTTTCTAGGGAATCCCTATTATTTATTTGATGAGGTTTCACATGTACGCGGTCATAAAAACCGGTGGCAAACAATATAAAGTTGTCGCTGGTGAAAAACTTAAAGTAGAACAGATACCTGCAGACATTGGCTCCGAATTCACTATCGATCAATTACTCGCTATGGGTGCTGGAGAAACCATTAAATTTGGTACT
>CAYXJI010000044.1:0-15588 GCA_964465175.1 uncultured Burkholderiaceae bacterium
CTATGGTTAAATCCGCGCTTCAATTATTCAATGAAAGCGCGGACACGCAGTCGGCTCGGCTTCGGCATTCAATGGCCAAGGAAAACATCCATTTTCAAGTGTTTTGGTACTTTGCTGCAGGCGCATACGAGATTTTCGCATCACGCCCACTTTCTCTGCGTTTGCTTTATCGCCCGGACGGCTTAATTTATTTTAATGCCCTTTCGTTGTCCAGTTGTTTGATAATCTCTTGCGCCACCAATGCCGAAGATTGGTAATTCTGACCCGTCACAATGCGCCCATCGGTTTCAATATAGGCTTCATCTGGTTTGCCGAAATGGAATGTGCCCTTGTGTTTGAGTACGGTTTGCTTGATCAAAAATGGAAACTGCTTGAAATACTCGGCGCTCACTTTTTCGAAATCCTCCGGATAGCCGCTGATTCTCTTGCCTTCTACTAAGTATTTGCCATCTTTGGTTTTAAGATAAACAATGCCAGCGGTGCCGTGGCAAACTGAGGAGATAATGCCTTGATGTTGTTCATAAATTTCCATCACTAAGCGCGAGATATCCTGATTGTCGGCAACGCCATACATGGCACTGCTACCGCCGATGTAATGCACCGCTCTATAGTCCTTGGCCGCCACTTGGCTGGCTTTTTTGGTGTTTTTCAAAGCGAACATAAAATCGTTATCGTATAAATGTTCTTTCTCTAAGCTGCTTGAGGTGTTGATATAAGCAAGCGGCACCGCGCCACCTTCTGGACTGACAAAATCAACCGTATACCCAGCTTGCTTAAATGTGTCATAAGCATTCACGATTTCTGCAAAACTAGCACCTGCTGGCAATTTTGAAGTGCCATGAAAATGGGCGTTTGATACGATGAATAGAATTCTTACGCCGTTTTGTTTTGAGGCTTGCTTCACGGCGGCCTTGCTGATGATTTGCCATTGGCTACCCAGTTTCTTGAGTAGAAAAGTATCAATGAATCGACTCTGTTGACGCGGTACGAGGATTTCTACTTTGGCAGTGGCAAGCTCGCCGCTCACATCTATGTGGAGAATTTCACCTATGCGACCATTAAATTGACCTTGATGCGCAGGCTTGTACCAACTCAGATAATCATGCAAAGCAACTTTGTTGAATGCCATTCCTTCTTTTTCTAATAGCAAGTCGGTGCTAGGGTGAAAGGCTTTTGCGATTTGCTGCCTATCGTTATACGAAGTGCCAGTGATGTAATCACGCAGCACCTGTTCGATGGCGAGTACTTGCGTTTGCTTATCGTTCGCAAGTTGGGATCCCCAAGTCATTTGGGCGGTAAAAATAAATGTGCTGATGACAATGGCTATTTTGAATAGTTGTGCTGATTTGAATCGCGATAAAAATGACATAGATACTCCTGTTTTGGGTGTTTGAAACGGGAGTCACTGTAAATGGGGGGAGCGCTGTATCACTAGGGTGGATTACGATTCCGGACTATGAATTTATAATATTGGAAGAGTATGGCGCTCGGCTCATCCTGTTTTAACTGTTTATTGATGTAAGGATTTATATTTTGCAGGCGTCAATTGCGTATGTTTTTTGAATACGGCATAAAAGGTCGAGAGTGAATTAAATCCAGCACGCTCAGCCAGGTCTTCCATTTTCATGGCGTCGGCGCTTATTAAAAGCGCTTTTGCATACTCAATCCGGTAGCCGTTGATGTAATCGTTGAAAGTTTTTTGTAGGTTGTCGTTTAATAATTGCGATAATTTCGGGGTAGACCACGCTAACATTTTTGCTAACTTTGGCATTGCAAGATTCGCGTCTAAATACACTTTTTGCGTCAGCATGAGTTGCTCTAGTTCGGCGATCAAGGCGAGTGCTGTATCGCTAGCAATTTTTTTATCGGCATACGGTGTCGCTATTTTTTTATCTTGTTGCACGTGAAAAACAGCGCTCAAAATGCCAATGAGCATCAGAAAAGTAAACACGAGCGCGCCGGAAATATACGAGGTGTAGGATGAAAAATAATAGGCGCACCAGATCAGCCCACAGCCAAGCACAATCGCAATGACAATGAGGGCGTCGATTTCTTGCCGCCAATTTTGTCGCCAATTCTGTAGCATCAGGCGACTGATTGTTGGCCGCAACACCGCAATGGCGAGCAAAATATAGGCTAACCAAACATAAGTAATGATTTTAAAAAAAGGCTTACCCCATAGCTCTGGATGTGCGTGATAGGGATACATGCTGCCAACAACGAGTAGTAAAAAAAGGGGAATCATCCAATGCAAACGATGCAGCCAAGATTGGCGAAAAATGCCGAGAAATTGCAGCGTATAGCAAAACAACAAAGGACCGATCAAAAAACACGCCGACAAACCCAACTGCAAAATTTGCTTGCCTATAGCGGGATTGAAATAGAATAAAACTGATTTCAATACCCGTAGACTGAGGACGAAAATGAGGGCGGCAAGAAAGCGGTTGCTCCACGCACCTGGTCGGCGAAAGAGTAAGTAAGTGGCCAAAAATAGGCCATGCAAGCCGCCTAAGCCGCTGACTAGAAGTAGTAATTGATCGAAGGTGGACATGAAAATTATTGGCTGAAAGACGGCGTATTATCCCATGGAGGCAAAAAAGTCACTAGATTGACTCAAATAAAAGAGCGAACGGCGCAGGTTTTATTCGTTCAAGCAAATTGCTTAGCGCAGTAAGAATTTCAGTTCACCTAGCGGTAGAAGTTTATGGCAGACTACGCTCTTATTTTGTATTGACGTACTGTACTGAAAACCTATGAATACTCAAGATACCAAAGACTGCCCAATTTGTGGCGAAACGATCAAAGCCGTCGCGATCAAATGCCGCTTCTGTAATACTGACCTACAAGCCCATACCACTAATGTCGAACACGACCTAGAAAAGACCCTATTTGCAGGTCATCCAGCCACGATTTTCAGTGCATGGCAATGGATTTTTGTGGTACTAACGCTAGGCATCGCGTATGCCTACTATTGGTTCCAAGCACGCGGACTACATTACGAAATCACGACGCAAAGGGTTAAGCTAGAGCGCGGTATTTTTTCTAAAGTCAAAGACAATGTGGAGTTATTCACGATAGAACATTTTGATCTGCAATCCCCGTTTGGGTTGCGTCTGCTGGGTTATTGTATTTTGCAGCTGAGATCGTCCGATACGAGCTATTCACAGCTGCAACTATATGGCATCCCTAATTTAGAAACGCTAGCTGACACGCTACGTGAATGTTCTATGCGCGAACGCGCTAGAAGGCGCGTAACGGCGATCATTCAACCGTAATGGATCTATTAAACTACTTGTGACCACATGCGGCATTGAGCGCTAGGAGAGCGCAAAGTGTGCCACGATGTTTGCGCGCACTTTGCTTATTGGATTGTTTTTTGATTGTAGGGTATTTCAATGCCCTAGAGTGAGACCTCTACACAAATTAATGCTTGACCGAATTTTGAATCTGCGATGCTCGCTGTGCCCAAGCACAGGCCGCTTCTCGATCCAAACTTCAGCCGCCCGCTACGATTGTGCAGAGGTCTCACAGTTTGAATTGCTTTTACTTCGCATTAATTTTCTTAATGACTTTAAATGCGCGATATTCGCCTATCTTAGGATCAAACATGTTTTGGTTTTCAAAGGAGAACTGAAAAGCTTTTCCTTGTAAGGACATGTATTGATTCGCCATATCGATATTCGTTTCGATGGGGCTAGTCCAAAACAGCTTGCTCGAATTGCCATTGGCTTCGCGCACCATGAATGACACAAAAAAATCTTTCTCGATTTTGATGACTTCACCAGACATATTTTGAACCACGTTGCCAGCCTTGTTTTTGTCTTCACTTGCACTTGCCAAAGCCATCATCGTGGCGGGGCAAATCGGCGCCATCTTCATGGCGATCAGTTTGCCGATTTTTTCTCCGTTTTTGTCAATCTCGTTGAAGTCTAGATTGTAGTCTTTTTTAAATTTCTTTTTATCTTCGTCATCCGCAGAATTTAAAATACAAAAACCCACTTCCATGTTGCGGGTCTTTTCATTCGTATTTTTGAGAGTCTTCTCGGTACACTCACAAGCACGCTTAGCGACTTGTTGCATATAGTCTTGGGCAAGGGTTGGTGCGCTAACGGAACACAATAAGGCCAAGAAGGTGATTTTTTTAAACATGAGCTAATCCCAAAAAAAGAGAAGCAAATCCTAGCAGTAAATAGCGCATTTGAATAGAAGTATGTTGGCTGAAGTAAGAAGACAGTCTTTACGGCAATTGCGCGAAAGATAAAAGCTAAAACTTCTCAATATAGGGAAGCCGCATGCTGCGCACCCTTGAGTGGTACTTCAATGTTCACAGGTCGGTCTACCACCTGCCTGTGAATGGAAAAACTTGCCAATAACTATTTATCACATGCGTTTAGATTTTCCTCGAAGTGATACTAGCGCAAGCTACTACGTGGAATCTTTTTGACGTTGTGATGCTCGCTGTAAACTTGATTCGTTGTGGTAGGTCGTTGTGTATTTTTCGCGCCTCACGCTGGAAGGCTTTCACGCGCAATCCTAGCTTGATGTTGTGTACCGATACGATACATGCTGATGGCTAACAGCGTAGAGCAGATCAAAAATCCGAACATCACTTTTCCAGAGAAATAATGCAGCAAAAAAGCGCAAATAATCGGGTTGAGCGCCGCACCAAAAACCGATAGGCCTTGCACGCCATAGTAGCTGCCACGTTTTTCTGGTGGTGCAATCATGTCGATAAACAGGTATTCGCAAGGAATTACGATCACTTCGCCGAAAGTGAAAATGATGGTGGCTAGCACCCAAACGAGTACCGAATCGGCGAACATAAATCCGATTAATCCTAGCGCATATAGCACTGCACCCACGCTGACCCATAGAAACAAACGATGTTGACGTAGCAGGCGACCAATAGGATATTGAAAGAACACCACACAGAGTGCGTTGGTGACCAGAAGATAAGGCACCAAGCTCGCCGCCGCTTGTACCCCTTTGGTGAAGATCAAATAGAGCGAGATATAGCCGGAGACAAAGCGCCCAAACACCATTTGCGTGAGCACGCTGCCTAAGGTGAAAAACACCAAGCGTTTATCGCTTCTCATGTCGTTTAAAGTTTGCGCAAAATTGGGTGGCGCGACGTGTGCTATGTTGGAAATTGGTGAGATAGTCGGTGCAGGAAGCGCTGCTATTTTTCCTTGCGCCAGTAAGGGTGTCGCCATGAGTGCAAACATCGCGCATAACCATAATGGCGCGGCATGGTGGTGGGCAAAAGCGGTTGCGCTGACCACAGGGCCGATTGCAAAAGCGACATTGATCAAGGTGTAATTCATACTAAAAGCGCTGGCCCGCTTTTCGACCGTAAGTAGCTCAGCCAATAAGGCTTTCAAGGCCACTGAGCGCACCGTTAAGGCCGCATCGATCAACACTAAAAACAGACAAACAAAGATTAACCAAGAGGTGAAAGTGAGTAACAGTGCGCTGAGCGAGATCACAAAACAAGACAGCATCATGAGCCAGCGTTTATCAAAACGATCCGCCAAAAATCCGCCATACAGACCGAGCAGGGTCGATAAAAACAGACTGCCACCGAGTACCCAACCGACGGTTTGTTGATCCCACTTCATCTCTTGGGTTAAATACACAGCCATGAAAGGCAGGGCCGCGGCACGCCCCATCACACAGACAAATGAGCTAAGCAATAAGCGGATGATGGCGGGTGAAAAATCTTTCATGTAGATTCCTGAAAAAGCCAAGCTAACGGTACTTCTAAGTTGCACTTACTAGAAAATTTGGCGTAACTACTTCTGAAAAAGAATCCATCAACTTTATGCAGCATTGTATGAGTCCTAGATAATTTTTACGTTCTGAGTGCGAACTTTAAAAAAAGTTCATCTTACATGCTTGATGAAAGAAAATTTTTCTTGGAATGAAATTAGCTTGCGGGTGAGATTAATCGCCCGCAAACTTGCTTACCTAGCGCAAGCGATTCCCTTCAAAGTTTGATTTAGCTAGGATATGCCATGCTTCAATTTATCCCTTTGTTTGACTGAGCGTATCAGCACTTTCCATTTGGAGCGTGCCGCAATTTTGTCCAACGGCGTTTGCTGATTGCGGCGGGTTTCACGCAAGAGTTTTTGGTAGTTTTTGAGTCGGTCTTCATCCACAATTCCCTTGACTGCACAACCAGGTTCCATCTGGTGGCCACAGTCGCGGAATTGGCATGCTTCAGCCAGTGTTTCGATGTCGGTGAAGCTCGCGCTCAGTGCTTCCTCGTCGAGATTGAGGTGTAGGCTGCGCAGACCAGGGGTGTCGATAATGCAGGCACCGCCGGCGCATAAATGCAAAGAACGTGCGGTAGTGGTGTGATGCCCACGATCATCGCCAGCGCGCACGCTACCAATCTCTTGCTGCGTATGCGCGAGGGTGTTGGTCAGGGTGGATTTACCCGCACCAGATGAGCCCAGTACGATCAAGCTTTGTCCCGCAGACATCCACGGTGCTAGTAAATTGATCGTGGCGTCACTCAGTCCATTGATGGCGAACACGGGTACATTGTGGGACAGGCGTTGTTTGACTTCGTCTAGGCGTTCAAGCGCATGAGCGTGCTGATCTGCTTTACTCAGCAGCACAACTGGCGTCACTCCAGCAGCATGTATCAAAGCCAGATAGCGTTCTAGTCGGCGCAGATTAAAGTCATTGTCTAAGCCCATTACTAAGAAGGCGGTATCGATATTGCTGGCCAAGGCCTGCAGGCGACCGTCCGAATTGCGGCGCGCCAGATGTGTCATGGCAGGCATGCGAGCGATGAAGTGAAAGCCGCCTTTTGAGGTCCCACTCAGCAATCCCCAATCACCTACAGCGAGACTGGATTCTTCGTTGGCGAGTTCTTGCAGTAGACGCGGCAGAGCGCGGGCGGTCAGCTTGGTGCTGCCATTGTGGAGTACCAAACGGTCGCGGTGTATGTCGGTGATGCGTGCCACTTGCAGCGAATTTTCGACTGCAAATTCGTCCGCAAAATCGACCGCCAGACGATGTAAGTGATTGGCGATACTAGGAGTTAAACCGATGAGGCGTAATGCAGCGTAATCAAAATTGATCATGATATAGGTGTCTATCCAAGTTCATAGAGCGCATCGATGTGAGATGCGCACAGATATTCAGCAGATTTGGCACAAGCCAAGTCTGCTGAAACGAAAAAAAGAAAATGGAAGTCGGCGCGTGATCAAACCCATATCAGCGCAATACTGTGCAACACCTGCGAACTAATAATGAAGACCGAGTAAGTCTAGAGAGCGTAGCAGAGGGTGATATGTGCGGATCAGGCAGCCGACAGGAGGGCAATATCGAATGTTTTCATGCTTTTTTCTCCTGTGGTCGTTGATAGAGCTGGCATTGTGCCCGTAGCTTCGTGGGGCGTCAAGCATTGCTTTGGGTGTTCCTTACTGTGGCAGTGTGGCGAGCTAAGGTGTTTGTACAAATGTGGTAAAGCGCGAATCTCATTTGCTTGGCGCGAATCCAAATGAAATGTGAGTCCCAATTTAGTAAGTGGCTTGGCACGAGTCTAAAGGTGGCTAAAGACAGTACCAATTGAAAATATGAAATACGCATGCCATCTTGAAATGACAATGCGCCTTCTTCGTTGCGCTAGTGAGTGCTTGTGTCTAGCGCCTTTTTCAAATCAATTGTCCTCTTCTTTATTTTATGAAAAAACGCCTTGATACTTCGCGCCGGCTTTCGTCTTCTTCTTTGTCTATTCCTACAGCTACTATTGTTACCGTTGCGGCTTCACACGCTAGTTTTAAGACAACGTTTCGTCAACGACCGTTTTTGCGGCAAATCAACGCTGCGGTGATGTTGCTCATCCTTGGATGTGCGACCACTAGTGCGCAAGCTCAGCAGCAAGTTGATCCGGCTAAAAAAGAGCTCGTCGAGTCAACTCAGAAAGTTGAAGTACGTGCCGTCAAGCCAGAGCAAAGTGTGAATGAGAAAATGAGTGTCAGCGGCGAACAACTCCAGAGAATGCCAGGTTCTAGTGGCGATCCACTCAAGGCTTTACAAACCTTGCCAGGCATCGCTGTCAATAATGACGGCGATAGCGGCGCTGCCGTGCGTGGCGCTAGGCCTTCTGATAATGTCGACTTTTTGCCCGTCGGTTATTTGTTTCATCTGGGTGGTTTTGTCAGTGTGTTTAACGCCGATTTAATTCGTCGCTTCGATCTTTATAGTGCTGCATGGAGCCCGCAATATGGTGATGTTGTGGGCGGCGTGTTTGACGCTTCTTTGCGCAGTCCACGAACTGATCGTATCGGTGGAAAGATAAAGACGGGGCTACTCGATGCCAGTGTCTTACTGGAAGGGCCGCTGTCTGAAAATACATCGTTCTTTTTATCAGCGCGACGTAGCGTAATCGATTTATTTGTGAAAGAAATAAAAGACGACAAAGCCGGAACCAGCTTTACGTTTCCTTCCTATAACGATGTACAAGCGCGTTTTTTATGGAATATCAACAGCAAGAATCGCTTACGTTTTGACCTATCAAGCGCTCAAGATCGTTTAAAGTTTTCACTTAAAAAAGAGTCGATTGATGTACAACACGATCCTATCTTGCTTGGGGAAAGTTCAGAGGCTAGCTCGTTCAATAATGTCGCGCTTGTTTTGGAATCTGATCTGGGTGCTAAGACTAGTAATCAAGTAGCGCTTGGCCGAATGGTGACCAATGGAAAAACCCGCATAGGCAATGCCGGCGGTTATGCTTCAAGCTCGACCTCACATTATTTACGAGAACAAATGACGACCACTCTAGGTCAAGATCACCAATTGACTGCGGGGGCCAATTTCAGTGTTAATGATTTAGATTTTGACGTCAATATTAAAAATCCACGCTGCACGGAATTTGATCCTAATTGCGATGCCACCAGTGCAGATTATTCCAAAATAAAACGCAATCAACGTGAGACTAAAGCCGCGCTCTATTTGAATGATCGTTGGCGTTTATCGCCGCAATGGAGTGTCATTGGCGGCGTACGTGCGACCAATGATGATTATTTGAAAGAAACCGTGGTTGATCCGCGCTTAGGACTTGAGTATCGCTATTCGCCACAGACTGTGTTCTCTTTGAATTTGGGCCGACATCATCAAGAACCGTCTACCGAACAAAGCTTGCCAGACATCGGCAATCCTCGATTGAAGTCGATACGCTCGAATCAAATCGCGCTGGGCGTGTCGCAAAATTTAGACCAAGGCTGGTCATGGCGTGCTGAGGTGTACAACAAAGAGTTTGATCATTTTGTCGTCAACGATCCTTTGAGCAATTACCGTAATGGCGCTAGTGGCAGTGCACACGGTTTGGAATTATTCGTGAAAAAAGAAATGGGGTATGGCTTATCTGGCTTTGTGTCGCTGAGTGTCTCGAAGGCTACCCGTCGTAATGACCTCACTGGTGAAAATTTCACCTTCGGCTTTGATCAGCCAGTGATTGCCAATGCCGTACTTCAATACAAACCCTCAGAAAAATTTCAATATGGCGCGCGCTGGAGTTATCACACCGGGCATCCCGACACACCTATCATCAGTACCCGCACCGATGCTGATGGTCGCATTCGCCCAATCTATGGTCCACTCAATTCCGAGCGTATGCCAGCCTATCATCGCTTAGATTTGCGGGTCGATTATCGTGCGAGTGAAAAGCTCTCCTATTACGCGGAGTTGATCAACGCTTATGCGAGAAAAAATATGGGACGTTATGAATATAGTGCCGACTACAAGACCAGAAAACCAGAAGCGCAAATGCCGATATTCCCTTCGCTAGGTTTGGAATATAAATTTTAGTCCATGCGGATAAGCGCTCAGCAGCTCGCCAATTTTTGTCGCAATTCGGCAATGCGGTACTGATGAGCGCCGTCACGCATTGCACCTTAGGTAAATAGCGATGCCGCTTGTGAACCACGAGATACTGTTAAGTACCATGGTTGAACATGGCGGTCGCCTCATGTAGTTTCATCGCGTGGTCGGATTCTGTAGACGGCGTTGTACGCCAAATTAAGGCTGAAAGCAGATTGAAATCCTTGTGGTAGATTGCGCATTACCCATTCGGAATAAGGTTGGAATTTGCGCAAAAAGCTTGTAGGATACAAAAATCCTAAGGGTAATCTTAGTTTCTCTTGAGTAGCGAAGATGACACAGACAACGAAGAAGATATTTCAAAAACTGCTGCTCATTGCTGCACTGGCCTATGCCATCTTTATTCTGGCTGCCCTGTTTGGTATGGGTAGTCTATGGAGCTCTTTGCAAACCATTCGCGACAAAGTCATTCCTAGTCATGAGATCGGTGAATTGTCACTCAAAATCGGCACTGAATTCAAATGGCAGGTACAGGAATGGAAAAATTTGTTGCTGCGGACCACGGATGACGCCAGTTTCAACCAAAACTGGGCGGCGGTTGAGGAAAATGAGCGGGACGTACAAGCGCTGACGCAAAATTTATTGAATTGGGATATTTCAAACGAACAGAGACGCTTGGTTTTGCTGTTTCGTGAGCACCATCAAGCACTAGGCGTGCAGTATCGCAGCGCAAGCATTTTTTTTCGTGAGAACGGTTTTGATATTCGAAAGACGGATGCCTTAGTGAAGGGCGCAGATAGAGAAGCGCTGGCGAGCATAGAGAGCCTCGGTGAAGCGAGCGCTGCATTCGCTGGAGCCCAGTCTAAACAGGCTTTCGAGGCCGCTGATAGGAATATTATTTTCTCTCTATTAGGCCTAGGTGTTGGACTGCTAATTAGTGGTTCGACTTTCTTGACCTTAGCGCGCCGGAATGTGTTCGATCCCACTCAACAAGTATTCAAAGAGCGTGATGCCGCCGCCACTCGCTTGGAGCAGGTCGAGCGTTTGGCAGGATTAGGTGGCTTAGTTGCCGGTGTTGCGCATGAAATCAATACGCCAGTTGGTGTCTCTTTAACCTGTGCGACGACGCTCAATGAAGCCAGCAAAGAAATACAAAAAAAAATGCGCGAAGGTGCGATTCGTAAGCAAGATATGACGCAGTACATCGATCAAGCATTAGAATGTAGCGAGCTCAT
Organism: uncultured Burkholderiaceae bacterium; assembly: GCA_964465175.1. Taxonomy (GTDB): domain Bacteria; phylum Pseudomonadota; class Gammaproteobacteria; order Burkholderiales; family Burkholderiaceae_D; genus Undibacterium. The sequence goes on from CAYXJI010000044.1 coordinate 11,070, forward strand.
TACTAGTAATGCGTATCGTGCCGCCAATCTGATTCAAAGTTTTAAACAAATTGCGGTCGATCAAACTAGTGAGGCTAGACGATCATTTTTTGTCAAGGCGTATATCGAAGAAATTCTCACGAGTTTGCACCCCAAATTGAAGCGTACCGCCATCGACATTGCGGTGCATTGCCCTAGTGACTTGCGTATGGATAGCTATCCTGGCGCGTTTGCGCAAGTGTTGACCAACTTGATTATGAATGCAAGCTTACATGCATTCGAACAAGAGCAATCTGGTCAAGTCAATATTCGCGTGAGCAAAACCGGTCAACATGGAGACACGTTACAGCTCGTTTTTGCGGACAATGGTTGTGGCATTTTGCCTGAGCACCAGAGCAAAGTGTTTGACCCATTTTTCACTACGAAACGTGGCAGCGGCGGCACAGGACTTGGCCTGAATATTGTGCACAACATCGTCGTTAAGATTTTAGGCGGCAGCATTGCGCTGAGTAGTCATGTAGGTGAGGGCAGTGAATTTATTCTGCAATTGCCACTTGTAGCACCATAATCAATTTAGTCCAGTCGAGGGTAAATCATGAGTGATCAAGCAGACGATGAGCAATGGCTCATTGAGGAAGATGTTAGTGAGGCGTCAGTGGTCGAGATTACTGGTGTGCCTTGGCATGTGTTGATTGTCGATGATGAACCTGATATTCATTCCGTGACCCGTATCGCCCTTGGTAACTTGGTTTATAAGGATCGTCCACTTTTGATCTTGTCTGCCTTTTCCGCCAAGGAGGGTATGATGATGCTAAGGAATGATCCCGACATCGCCTTGGTATTGTTAGATGTCGTCATGGAGACGGATGACGCGGGTCTAAGGATGGCGCGCCAAATTCGTGAGGACATACAAAATCCGTATATCCGCATTGTGTTGCGCACAGGACAGCCTGGCCAAGCGCCGGAGCGAGACATTATCCTTCAATATGATATTAATGACTACAAGAGTAAAACCGAGCTGACTAGCCAAAAACTGTTTACCACGGTCATCTCGTCTTTGCGTGCTTACGAAGGTCTGATCATGATAGAGCGCAGTCGACAAGGGCTAGAGCGCATTTTAGAAGCCTCGACTGATCTCTATCATGTGCGCTCACTACGCGAGTTTGCTTCTGGCGTGCTGAACCAAATCAGCGCCATTCTTGATGTGGGTACCGATGGTGTCTTATGTCTCTTACGTCAAAATGCAGCAAATGAAGATTTTTCCCCTATCGTGGTGGCGGCCACAGGCTCCTACTCACACCTAGCCAACGCGGATCAAGAATTACTCGACTCTGCGATTTGGCAGTCGGCGCGCAAAGCTTTTCAACGGCGTGAGAATTGTTTTGAGCATCCACTCGATGTGCTTTACGTCGGTACGCCAGAACAGCGTGAATTTGTCATCGTCGTATCGCCGCCTCGTCCCTTAATTGAATTTCAGAAAAATTTACTGAATATGTTTTGTAGCAAAATAGGATGGGCCTTCGATAATCTCCATCAATTTGACGCGATTCGCCAACAACAAGAATCGATTAGCGAGAATATCCGACGGTTATTATTCGCGATACAAAATGGTGAGTACAATGATATGGAAGCATTGGTATCGAGTTTGGTCGCACAGCTCAATCAAGCTGAAATGCCCGCGCTCGATGCGGCAAAGCTGGTCGCTGCTTTGGCAAGCATGCCGCGCTAAGTTTTTAGAATTGGAGTTGATCATTCAAGAGCGTAACTTTTTCCGCAATTCGGCAAACGCGGTACTGATGAGCTCCGTCACGCATTGCACCTTAGGTAAATAGCGATGCCGCTTGTGAACCACGAGATACAGACTGCCAACTGCTTCTGGGCCTAAATCTAAGTCGAGCTCGCTTAATTCGTTAATCACCGCGTCTGGGTGCGGCGCCTTGGCTAAGGGCATGACGCCTAGGCCAGCGCGACAAGCGGCGACTTGGACATTGAAATCGTCTGAGGTGAATGCTGGTTTGAAATTAGGAATCATCGCGCGTAGACATTGATTGACATACAAATGGTCGTGCGACTCCGCCCAGCATATCCAATCTAAGTCTTCAGGTTTGGGTTTGCCATGTAATCTTGCCGCATAACTAGGCGAGGCATAGACGCGAATGATTGTGTGTATTTGATCCAGACAAATCAGATCGTCGTCCTCAGGTGGGGCGGTGCGTAGCGAGATATCTGCTTCGCCGCGACCGAGGTGCAAAGTCTCGATCCCAGACAAGACTTCAACATGCAGCTTGGGATACTGGATTTGCAATTGCCGGCTTAAAGGAGCCAACAGATCAAAAGCGATTCCGGGCGGCGCTGCAATGCGAATTTTTCCTTCGGGTAGGCGCGTATTGTTGCTGATATTTTGCTCGGCTTGATGTGCCCATTCGGCCATTCTTTGTGCCGCAGGGAGTAATTTTTCTCCGGCTTGGGTCAAGCTCACGCCATGATTGGCGCGTTCAAATAGACTTTCGCCTATCGCTTCTTCAAGCTCGCCTATGCGTCGGCTCAAAGTCGGTTGCCCGAGTCGCAATACGCGAGCCGCTGCACTGAGGCTGCCTTGCTCCACTACCGTCACAAATAGTTTGACGTCATCCCAACGTAAGCTCATAGATTCTCTCTCTAATACAATTTTGGATGGCAATATCAAAATTTAGCCAATTGTCGCAGATATTTGGATATGTAACACTGTCTACATAATTGATTCTTGTTGAAAGGGGCAGTGATGATTTATCCACATCGTATGAAAGCAGAATTGCAAGGCGATTTTGTTTTGTTCCTAATTGGCATGCGTATCAATCGAGCGTGGCAAGTCCATCGCTGGCTGCCTGTAGCGCGAGCCATGCCGCGCATGCTAACGGAATTGGCTCAACAGCCAGAGCTAGGACTATTGCATGCGGATGCATGGTTTGGCCGCACCATCATCATGCTGCAATACTGGCGCTCTTTGGAGCAATTACAGTCTTATGCCAGAAGCAAAGAGCGTCAGCATCTCCCCGCATGGCAGGCGTTTCAGCGCGCCAGTGACGGTAATCCTGCCGTGGGTATTTGGCATGAATGCTATCAAATTACTGAAGGCAGTCATAGCAATGTGTATGTGAATATGCCGCTATTTGGCTTGGGAAAAGCGACGGGTAACTTTGTTCTCGCTGGGAAAAAACATCAATAAATCTTCAATAAGCTCGCCAACATTTTATGAAAATCCCTCTTTCTTTAATTTCCTTAATGAGCCTTTGTCTGTTGCAGGCCTGCAATAGCAGTAACCATCCCACGCAAGCGAGTAGCTTAGGCAAATCAAGCGATTTTGCCGCGATGGAGGCACTGATCGATCAGCCGGGGCCGATCTCGATTAGACGGGTTGACGCTGCGGATTGGTCGGTTCCTTTAGCGGGGGTGCTCAATTTAGATGCGCCGCAAGCCCGTCAAGCGCAGCTGAAAGACAAAGATGAATCGATACAAATCTTTACCGATGTGATCGGGCATCCTCACTATGGTCACTATTTGATTGATACCGGCGTGTCAGCGCAATTGCTTCAAGATCCCAGCCAATTTGGTATGAATTGGATGTTGCGCAAAGGCATGCAAATGGAAAAAATGCGTTTGAAAACGAGTACCGCCAGCGTCCTAGCCAGTTTGCCGCAAGGCCTTTCTGGCGTGTTCTTAACGCACTTGCATCTGGATCACATCAGTGGCTTACCCGATATCGCGAAGTCTGTACCCATTTATGTCGGCATCAACGAGACCACAGAACGCTACTGGCTCAATATGATCGTGCGTCCCGCGACAGACCAACTGCTCGCCGATCGCCCGCCTTTACAGGAATGGAATTTTGCTAGCCCGCAGTCGTCAGGCACCACTCGTGTGGTGATCGACGTTTTTGGTGACGCCAGCCTATTCGCGATTGCCGTACCTGGACATACCAAGGGCAGCACGGCCTATCTGGTGCGCAGTACCCAAGGTCCGGTTCTGATTGTGGGGGATACTTCGCACACAAAATGGGGTTGGGAGCATGGCGTCGAGCCAGGTGACTATACTCGCGATCACGCAAGCAATCTGGAAAGCCTACAAGCCTTAAAAGAATTAGTGGCGCGTCATCCCAGCATCAGCGTGAGACTTGGGCATCAGCATTAGCGCCGTATTGAACTCGGATTTTCCCATTAGACGCACCTGCGGTGCGATTGGCGTACTGAAGGCGCATTGTCGGCTATTTTTGCTACGCTTCTTTGCTAATAGCGCGCTATTAGTACCTCATTCGCATCAAAACACGCTCGAAAAGCGCATCCGTCTTCATCGAAAATCCTCATGGAAATTCTGGGTTGCATTGAAAAATTTCATTCGGCTTTGTGTTGCTTAGGTTTGTATGGGTATTTTGTGCACCTCATTTTAAGATCCATAGAAGCACCAGCTTTATGCACGTGGCGTATAGAATACTGCTGGCAGTATATGGATTTACGCAAAACAGACGCTAGCGTCGTTGGTTCGCCTCGCCGTACAACCGTACTGT
>CAYXJI010000045.1:0-15588 GCA_964465175.1 uncultured Burkholderiaceae bacterium
ATAAAACGCAAGGTGTATGAATTTTTATTAGCATGGAAGATAGAACAAAATTTGACGAAGAATCAGATTCTCGAAGTCTATATGAATCAGATTTATCTCGGTCAACGTGCTTATGGCTTCTCATCAGCGGCACAAATCTACTTTGGCAAAAGCTTAAAAGAGGTGACTGTAGCCGAAGCAGCGATGTTGGCAGGACTTCCGAAAGCACCTTCAGCCTACAACCCCGTAGCCAACCCAAAACGAGCGACCGTCCGCCAGCAATATATTTTATTAAGAATGAAACAACTCGGCTACATCACTGAAGCGCAATTTGAAGCCGCAAAAATAGAGAAACTACACATCAAGACAAATAGCGCCGAATTCGGTATTCACGCTGAATACGTAGCAGAAATGGCGCGTCAATTGGTTTATGAACAATTCAAAGAAGAAACCTATACGCGCGGCCTGAACGTCTACACAACCATTACCAAAGAAGAACAAGAAGCCGCTTATCTGTCACTGCGTAAAGGCGTCATGGACTATGAACGTCGACACGGCTATCGCGGGCCAGAGGCGATTATAGAATTACCACGCAATACAGATACGGTAGACGAACTCATAGAAAAAGAATTGGCCGACCATCCTGATAGCGATGACATTTTGGCGGCGATGGTTCTCGATGCAAGTCCGACCGAGGTTCGCGCTGTGTTATCCAATGGTGAAGAAATTAAAATTACTGGTGTAGGCCTAAACTTTGCTGCTTCTGGCTTAAAGCCCAACGCCCCCGCCAACAAGCGCATACAACGCGGCGCCGTAGTTCGCGTCATGTTGGATGCCAAAAATTGGTCCATCATACAAATGCCCGAAGTGCAATCCGCCTTCGTCGCTGCGGATACCGAAACAGGTGCCATTCGTGCATTAGTTGGCGGATTCGACTTTAACTTAAACAAATTCAATCACGTGACACAAGCGTGGCGCCAACCAGGCTCCAGTTTTAAGCCGTTTATCTATTCTTCGTCTTTGGAAAAAGGTCTATCCCCGCTCACCATCATCAACGACTCCCCTATCAGTTTTGATGCGGGACAAACTGGCGGGCAAGCTTGGGAACCGAAAAATTACGATGGCAAATACGAAGGTCCGATGACGATGCGCAAGGGTTTGACGAAATCGAAAAACATGATCTCTATTCGCATTTTACAAAAAGTTGGCGCGAAATACGGACAGGAATACACCAGCCGTTTTGGGTTTCTCCCTGAAAAAAACCCGCCCTACCTCACCCTCGCGCTCGGTGCTGGAGCCGTCACGCCGCTACAAATGGCCGGCGCTTATGCGGTTTTTGCGAATGGCGGTTACAAAGTTAATCCCTACTTGATTAGCAAAATTACCGACCCCGATGGCAAGGTGCTATCTCAAGCGAGTCCGGACACCGCCAGTGACGAAGCCAATCGTGTGATTGACGAACGCAATGCCTTTTTAATGGATAGTATGCTGCGCGATGTCGTACGTTATGGCACCGCGACCAAAGCCTTGGTATTGAAACGACCTGATCTTGCAGGTAAAACAGGTACAACCAATGATTCGATTGATGCATGGTTTGCTGGATATCAAGCGAAAATCGTTGGCGTAGCTTGGATAGGTTACGATCAACCACGCAATTTAGGTAACCGAGAAACCGGTGGCGGCCTGGCTTTGCCGATCTGGATAGGTTATATGCAACGTGCCTTGCGAGATGTGCCAATTATGGAGCGCCCAGTTCCCAATGGCATTATCAAAGCAGAAGGAGATTATTTTTACATAGAAAATCCGCCGGAGTCGGCGCTACGCAATCTAAATACCGAAGAAGTTATTGAGGAGTAAATCAGCGCCAATTTAGGCTCAGCCGAAAATCTACATCTGAGTTACCGCCCCCAACAAAAAAAGCGAGCAAGATGCTCGCTTTTTTATTTGACCTTTGCGATTAAATCTTCAAGAGGCAATGTCGATAGGACACTAAGCCGCATGCTGCGCGATCGCACAGCGTTCTAGCGTCACAAACAGTTCTGAATTATCTCTCGTATTTAACCAATGTTCACCGTTATAGGTGTAATGAAAACCGCCAGAACGTGCGGCCACCCACATCTCTTGCATGGGTGCTTGGCTGTTAACAATAATCTTGGAACCATTCTCAACGAACTCTATTTCCAATACGTTTCCGCTGCGCTTACAATCGACATCCCAAACATCACGTTCAAATGCCTGCTCAAACATATCTTGTACTTGCTGCAAGCACGTGTCTGCTAGCGTTAAAAATTCTGATTCCGTCATGTTACACTCCTGCTTTCATTGATGTTCTACTTCGACCATTTCCTAAAGCAACATTCTATACGGGTTCTTAGATTTTGAATAAACGCACTCACAAAACGCTGCTACTGTTAGGGCTGATACTTTCTAGTAATTTACTTTTGAGCGCATGCGGTCAAAAAGGCCCCTTGTACATGCCAGAAAAAAAATCAGCGCCGCCAGCCAAGTCCGCAGCGGCAAACTCAGCCGATACCAATGCGGTTCATAATCCGCAAAAATAGTCGTACTATTTTTTAGCAGCAGGCTGAAAGCGCCAGTACAAGCGTAACCCCAATAAGGCAAAAACCAACACGGCGAACAAGGTAGGTTGCAGTAGCAAATTTTTGCCTGCCTTCATCCAAAAATAATGCAATATACCTAAAGGCACGATCACATAGACGAGTCTGTGAAGCCATTGCCATTGTTTGCCGCCGAGACGTTTAATCATTGCATTATTGCTGGTGATCGCCAACGGTAATAGCAAGACAAAAGCGATAAATCCCACCGTAATAAACGGGCGCTTCACCAAGTCACGCCACATGTCGGCGAGATCAAAAAAATGATCGAACCACAAAAAGGTGAGGAAATGCAATGCCGCGTAAAAAAAGCTATACAAGCCCAACATACGCCGCAGGCGTATCAACCAATGCCATTGCAATAATTTGCGCAAGGGCGTCAACGCTAAAGTCAGGCATAAAAAATACAGTGTCCAGTCACCCGTATTGCGTGTAATAAACTCCAAAGGATTGGCACCCAAGTCTTCACGATACACTGCAACAACTAGGCGCAAAAAAGGTAAGGATGCCAGAATAAAAACCGTGATTCTTAGTAATTGCAACTGACGATGACTTAATGATTTCATGCAGAGCCTTAAAAAAATTTCTTCAAATCCATGCCGGCGTACAGACTCGCGACCTCGCTATAACCGTTGAACATCAAAGTATTGCGCTTACGACTTAGAAAACCATCTTCACCGATACGGCGCTCCGATCCTTGCGACCAGCGCGGATGATCCACTCCAGGATTCACGTTAGAGTAAAAACCATATTCATCGGGTGCGGAGACATTCCACGAAGTACGAGGCTGATCTTTGGTCAAACGGATTTTCACGATGGATTTCGCCGATTTAAAACCATATTTCCAAGGCACAGTTAAACGCACGGGCGCACCGTTTTGATTTGGTAAAACTTCACCATACATACCCAAAGTGAGTAAGGTCAGCGGATGCATGGCTTCATCCATGCGCAAACCTTCGGTGTACGGCCATTGCAATACAGGACGATTCACCCCTGGCATCTGGCGTTTGTCGGCGAGGGAAATGAATTCCACATACCGTGCGTTACTGGTTGGTTCCACTTTTTTCAACAAATTCGATAGCGAGTAACCTATCCACGGAATCACCATCGACCAGCCTTCAACGCACCGCAGTCGATACACGCGCTCTTCTAGTGGCGCTAGTTTTAACAAGCTGTCTAGGTCGAGCGTGATGGCTTTCTTGACTTCACCTTCTATCGTTACTGTCCAAGGCCGCGTTTTTAGACTGCCCGCTGTTTCGGCTGGATCAGATTTATCCGTACCAAATTCATAAAAATTATTGTAAGTCGTGGCATCTTTATACGCCGTCTTTTTATCCTGACTCACATACGCAGCGTTGCTCACAGCCGCTAACTTAGTACCTGCGTTTTGCGCGAAGACTTCGCGTTGTGCCATTTCTAACAGTGAGGCGCTGGCGATCGATCCTACGGCCAAATGACGGATAAAATCCCGGCGCGACTCAAACATCTCACGCGGCGTAATTTCTGATGCTGCAGGAGGATGATCACCAAAAGAAGGGAAGGACGGGCGCATAAAAACTCCTTGTGTAGGCTTACAGTATGAATTGGCGTTGATGAGTGTGACATAAGTCGCGAAAACACGTTGGAACCTTACACATTGCCGAAAGTTTCTGCCGTGCTTATATTTCGTGGGTCAAAAAACAAAACGCGGCACTGACTCTGTATCAGTACCGCGTTTCAATTTAAGCCATCAATTCTTATACCGGCTTAAAGTGCCCCGTAAGAATGCAAACCAGACAAGAACATGTTTACGCCCAGGAAGGCAAAGGTCGTCACTAATAAGCCAATGATCGCCCACCAAGCAGCGACCTGACCCCGCAAGCCTTTCATCAATCGCATGTGCAACCAAGCGGCGTAATTTAACCAAACAATCAACGCCCAAGTTTCTTTAGGATCCCAAGACCAATAGCCGCCCCAGGCTTCTGCAGCCCATAAAGCACCTAAGATGGTCGCAATAGTGAAGAAGGCAAAGCCAACCGCAATCGCTTTGTACATCACGTCGTCTAATACTTCCAAGCTTGGCAATCGATCTTGCAGCATGCCTTTCGCCTTAAATAAATAGGCAACCCCCACCATTGCCGCCAACGAAAACGTCCCATAACCAATAAAATTGGCCGGCACATGAATCTTCATCCACCAACTTTGCAGCGCAGGAACAAGCGGTTGAATATCTGCCGCATCGCGGCTCACGGTGTACCACAACAAGAAAGCAACAGCAGCGGAGATCACTAACATGACAAACGCACCCAATTGTCGCGTGCCATAACTGCCTTCATAGTACAAATAAAACAGCGCAGTAATCATGCAAAACAAGACGAACACTTCATAAAGATTGGACACAGGAATATGTCCGACATCGGCACCGATTAAATAGGACTCATACCAACGCACAAGCAAACCAGTAAAACCCATCACGACCGCAGCCCAACAAAGGGCAGAACCGACTGAAGCACCAAAGTCAGAACGCGCAATTAAACCGCCCCAATAAAATAAGGTCGATAAAAAGAAAAATGTACTCATCCACAAAATCGCAGATTGGCTAGAGAACAAATACTTTAAAAAGAAGCGCTTGTTGGCCGCATCCAAAGCGCCGCCGTACTGCGACATGGCAAATAGAGATAACAATGCGAGCGCGATCATTAACATGCGCATGGGTTTCCAATTCCAACCCAACCAAGCAAAGGTCGGTACGCTCAACAGCAAAATGGCTTTTTCATAGCCATCCATAAAGCTACCAAAACGGTTCAGCGCAAACAACGCGCCGCTAGCTAACAATGCGGCATATAACCAGTCAAAAATGGACCGGCGTTTAAAGTAAGTTTGGTGCGTTAAGCTCGTTTCCATCGAAGTTTCCATAATAGTAAATTCCTGTCACTCAGCAGACGTAGATTCAGTTTCAAGTTTGCTCGCGCTAGCGATTCTAGAGGCAGGAGCGCCGAGCTGCGACTTTAACTGTTCAAATTCTTTTTCAAAATCCAGTGTCTTGCGTTGTGAGCTCAAGGCCATCAAAACGGTGCTTTGCTGGCCATCATGTTTGAGCCATAACCACAAGCGGCGCTCGCGGATATAAAACATCGAAAAAACACCGATGACAAGAAATAAACAGCCAAGATACACCACATTTTGCCCCGGCGCGCGTGTCACTTGAAACACCGAGGCTTTGATTTCTTCAAAACTGGTCATTTGCAAATAAACCGGTGCGCCGTAGAAGAAAGCATCGGATATCGCTGCAGTCGCCGATTGTAAAAATACCGCTCTTTTTTCATCTAATTCCAACACCGGCAAACCATCCCTTTGACGTGCCAACTGCCACAAATCCCACATGCTACCATTCAAAATCTTCATGAACACCTCTGTGGCTTTGCTCTGCTCGGCGCTAGGAATACTCTCCAAAAAACTCGCTATCGCGGTGTATCCTGCCGCCTTAGGCGCGTCGCCTTCGCCGGCAAAAATACTCAAGCCTTTTTGCGCAGAGGCGGCTAGTTGTGCCTGCATATTTTGTCCACTGCTCGCCGGCAAAGCGCGCTTGGCATAGACCTCGGCAGCCTTGGCACGCAATTGGGGATCGGCCAACGCCGCACGCAATCGCATCCACTCATCCATACGGTCGTTTTCGTCCGCAGGAATTCTCAAATAGCGAAAAGCTTCATTCGGAGAATCACGCGTACCTGCTAAAAATACCCAACGCCCTTCTAATTGCACAGGCACCATGTAATTATGGAACTCACGCGCCTGCCCCGTCTTATCACGCAACTTGTATTGCATGCTAGGACCAACATTTTTAAGGTCTTTATTATTCGCATTCTTGCCAGCGGAGCCAGAGTGCTTATCGAGATCCGCACGCAGTTTTTCGGCAAAATTTTGGTTCGGATTCACCGCACGCAAATCTTGCCCGTCACGCACCATGTTTTCTACATTAAACGGGCGAAAGCCGGTCCACTCTATCGTGTATTCGCCACGCTCAGCCGTTTGCTGTGCCGTCAATAAGTTGGCACCACCTATCGTTGCATCCATATCGAAACTTGCTGCGCTCGCACCTTGCATAGGATGCGCCTTGATCTTGAGGCGGCTACCGCCATCATCAAAACTCGATTGAAATACTGCGATCCCTTTGTAAATCAATGGATGATTCACTTTGATCGTCGCAGGAAAGCTCTTACCAGTTTCATGATCTTTAATTACGACCTCACTGGCGAACAATTTCGGCATGCCTGTGGAGTAGAAATCGATATTAAATTTTTTCAACTCTATCGTGAAAGGCAAGTCTTGCAATAACACGCCCTTGGTACGTGGGATCACGGCAGTATTGCCACTCATGCCCTCGGGAATGGCTATATTTCCTCTGAAAGTAGGATTATCCAAAGACAGTTTATGTTGCGCCGGGATCTGAGAGATTAATACGCCGCTGCCTTCAAATGGCACTTTGCCACCAAACCAGGTTTGCATACGAATCGCCAAATCGGAATCCAACAAACCACCAACGCAAATCACCACGATCGCAGCATGGGCAAAGATATAGCCCCACTTATTGCCAGCACCTTGTTTGGCCGCAATGAGCGTCGCCGCGTCTTTTTCAATGATTTTGCTTTGATAGCCGAGTCGCTTAATTTGTGCAAGAAGCTGCGCGGTCAATGCGTCCTTAGTTTGCGTACTTTGCCATTCTGCTTTGTGATGGAAATTGCGCAAAGATTGTTCGCGCACATTTTCACGCCAACTGCGCATGTCTTTGAGCATTTTGGGCGCATTGCGGATTAAGCACAGGCTAGTCGACAGCACCAAAAAACCCATAATGGTGAGAAACCACCAAGCCGAATATAAAGAGTACAAACTCAAATGTTGAAACACCTCGAACCAAAATGGGCCAAATTGATTCACATAATTCGGCAAAGGCTCATTCTGTTTGAGCACGGTGCCGATGATGGAAGAAATCGCGATGATGGTCAGCAAACTAATCGCAAAGCGCATCGAAGACAGCAGCTCTACACTACTCGCGAGCCAAGCTCTTTGCGTTTTAATTTCTATGCCTGAAGTACTTGTTTCATGTTCCATACAATTCCAAAAGCAAAAAGGGGATGGCCTGCGCCACCCCCTCCGTTAATCTTCTTATTGACTGTGAATTACTGACCGCTAATTCTTAACTGAAAAAGGCAGAAATTATTTCAAACCAGCAATGTAATCTGAAACTGCTTTGATCTCGTCATCTGACATACGCTTCGCCAAGGTCACCATTTGTGCGCTGTTTTTACGGACGCCGGTACGGAATGCGGTTGGCCTAAATTCACGATGTCTTTATTCTTCGCTGCGCCTGCTTTTGGTTTTTGTACTGCCAAGAAAGCCGCGACATTTTTCATGTCGTCCGCTGTCATCAATTTAGCGAAAGTCGTCATGACCGCATTATTACGTGCAGGTGTCGTGAAATCCGTTAATTGCTTAACCAAATAAGCTTCGTGTTGACCGGACAATTTTGGATTAACGCTGATGGTCGAATTGCCAGCTGCGCCATGACAAGAAACGCAAGCCACAATACCGCGCGCTGCATCACCGTTGGTGTAGAGTGCATCACCTTTGGCTGGATCTGCTTTTGCTGGCTTAGCGGCATGCGCAGTCTCATTCGCTGAAGCGACAGAAATCAAAGAAGATGCCGCTAAAGCAAGAATGCTGAGGGACTTGGAAAATGATAAAAATGCACGATTCATTCAAACACCTTGAGACTAAAAATTGGAAATCGGTTTTTTGGAAGCGCTAAAGCAGCTAAAACAGCAAAAAAGAGCTAAAAACTTACGCAAGGCGGAATGTGTCATGAAGCCCACGTAGCTAACCCCTTATTGTACAATAGCTTTAGTGGAAATGTTGAGCTATTCCAAGTCAATTGACGCTAGGAAACCTCACTTTTTAGGCGCAAACCTCCGTGTTTTGCCCCGTTTTTCGCATTTTTTATATGCCTTACTCCTTTTGATTGGCCTCCATTTATGTCTATCCTATGGCAAGCTCGGTTCTTTACGACCGTCAACCATTTACGCAATTTGCCCTCATTATCTGTACCGGAAGTGGCGTTTGCTGGTCGCTCAAATGCGGGTAAGTCCACCGCCATCAATATTTTGTGCAATCAGAAGAAACTCTGTTTCGCTTCCAAAACACCAGGGCGCACTCAGCATATTAATTTTTTCTCTATCGGTGGTGCGCATGTAGGGCAACATCGTAAAGATGAGACACGCCAAGATGAGATTCGCGCCTTATTAGTTGACTTGCCAGGTTATGGCTATGCGGAAGTGCCCGGTGCGGCAAAAAATCATTGGAACATTTTGCTCGGCAACTATGTGCAAACACGCGATCAATTATCCGCCTTGATCTTAATCATGGATTCACGTCGTCCATTTACTGATTTAGATAAACAAATGCTAGAGTGGTTTGCGCCCACTGGCCGTCCGGTTCATTGTCTGTTGACCAAAGCCGATAAGCTCAATCGTAATGACGCCACCAACGCATTACGATTAGCACAGAATATCCTCGCTAGCTACACGGACAAAGATGGGGTTCGCTATCCTTACACGGCGCAATTATTTTCAGCGTTAAACCGTACCGGCATAGAAGAAGCTGATGCAAAAATTCGTGAATTGACCGGGCTGGATCAAGCGCCCTTGATTCATTCCGACGCAAGTAATGCAGCCGATACTGCGGCAGACGATACTGCACCAGATTTAAAATAAATTTTGATTCAAGCTCGCTTCACTTCCATTAAAAAAAGCCCCGATACCTTGCGGTGTCGGGGCAAAAAAAACGCCAATCGAATGGGAACAAATGGCGCCCGCTTAGGGAGGACCAGCGGTAAGCATAATGCCTGCTACTATGAGTTAAATTCGTAAGAAAAGTTTCATTAACCTCGATAAATTTTTTATTGCTATGTCCAATACCCTGTCCGCCCAATTCCCACACATTCGTATGCGCCGTATGCGCAAAGATACGTTCTCGCGCAATTTGATGCGTGAAAATCACGTCACGGCATCCGATCTCATTTACCCGGTCTTTTTAAGTGAGGGTGAAAACAAAGTCGAAGCAGTCGCATCCATGCCCGGCGTGGAGCGACTGGCGTTGGATAAATTATTAGAAGTTGCCGATGATTGCGTTGCCTTAGGCATTCCCGTGTTGGCACTCTTTCCTTCCATTGACAGTGCACTGAAAACAGATGATGGCGTAGAGGCGACGAATCCCCATGGTTTAATTCCAAGAGCGATTCGCGCCCTAAAAGCAAGCTGCCCTGATCTCGGTATTTTGACTGACATCGCACTTGATCCTTACACCAGTCATGGCCAAGATGGCTTAATTAACGCAGACGGCTATGTACTCAACGACGAAACCACGGCGATGTTGGTGAGACAGGCGTTGACCCATGCAGAAGCAGGCGCGGACATTGTTGCGCCTAGCGATATGATGGATGGTCGCATCGGCGCCATTCGCATTGCATTGGAAAGCAAGGGATTTATTCACACCCGCATTATGGCTTACTCTGCAAAATATGCCTCGGCATTTTATGGGCCATTCCGTGATGCGGTTGGCTCTGCGAGCAGTCTAGGCAAGAGCAACAAAGCCAATTATCAAATGGACCCCGCCAACAGCAATGAAGCATTACGCGAAGTCGCTTTAGATTTGGCCGAAGGTGCGGACATGGTGATGGTGAAACCGGGCATGCCTTATTTAGACATCGTGCGCCGGGTGAAAGATGAATTCAAAGTGCCAACATTCGCATATCAAGTCAGCGGCGAATATGCGATGATCAAAGCGGCGGCACAAAATGGCTGGCTCGATCACGACAAGACCATGATGGAAGCGATACTTGCCTTTAAGCGCGCCGGTGCCGATGGCATATTGACTTATTTCGCTCGCGACATTGCACGCTTGTTGAGTAAGTGAAGCAGCATCCAAGCTAAATCACATCAAATCAATGGAATGGCTTAATTTGTAAAACATGGATATTTTTTTCATCAGCGAAACACAAGTCACGCTCAATGCAAAAACCCAAGCCCATGATCACGGTTCGATAGGCGACGGCGAAAACGATCAAATTAATGAGGCCTCAGGTTTCAAGTGGATCGATTGCACGCACGACGAGGTGACTTGCGATATTGAAGTCTGGCGCGATCAAATTGAGCTACAAACGGGTATCCGTGTCTACGACTTACATTTAAAAGATATCTGCAATTTAAGCCATCCATCCTACTTTCACGCCACCCAAGATTACGAGTTGGTGGTGTTTCAAAAATTAGCCTTAAATGGCGAAAGTAGCGCCAGCACCGATACCAACAAAAAGAAAATCCCAGCGGCCTTACATCGCTTGCAAACGCAGCCAGTGTCTTTTCTCTTGCTGGGTAATGCCTTAATCACCATCCGTGCGACACAAAGCCGCACCATCGAAGGTATGCGCACTCGCTTACTCAGTTATAAAGCCAAAGATGGGAATAATCTGAGTAGTCGACTGCCCGCATCCCCAGAAGACTTAATGCTGCGCCTATTGAATTTGATGGTGGACCAATACCTCGATTTACGCCAGCCGTTGACCAATCAACTAGACCGCTGGCAGCACGCTTTATTAGACCCACGCAAACCATTTAATAATTGGGTGGCGCTACTCGATTCGCGCGTTCAACTACGCAAGCTCGAACATTTATGTGAGGAGCAATATGATGCGATACAAGAATTACGCGATCATTTTGTCGATACCTACGATGCGAGAGGCGGTGAGCTCAGTCGCGCTAAAGATTTGCTCTTAGTACGCACCAATGATGTGATGGAACATATTAATCGCGTCTTACACCACACCCGTAGACTCGAAGCCTCACTGGAATCAACGGTGCAAATTCATTTCGCGGCGGTCGCCCATAAAACCAGTGAAACCATGCGACTCTTGACGGTGATTACCGCTTTGTTCATGCCTTTAACTTTGATCACTGGCATCTTCGGCATGAATTTTACGAAAATGCCTTGGATTAATGACGAGACCGGATTTAAATGGACCATAGGATTGATGGGACTGTCAGTATTATTATTTCTATTGGCCTTGGGACTTCAAAGCTATCTCGGTAGTCGCACGCAGCGCTTAGATGACTGACATCCGCTTTTAAATGAGCCTACCTTTCCCAACTTAACCACCGCGACGAACTAGCATGCAAACACATAGTTTTCTCTGGCACGATTATGAGACCTTCGGTGCGCAAGCACGGCGCGATCGACCTGCGCAGTTTGCCGCCATTCGCACTGATGCCGACTTAAACGAAATCGGCGAAGCGATCAACATTTTCTGCCAGCCCGCCAATGATTTTTTGCCCGATCCGCAATCTTGTTTGATCACGCATATCACGCCGCAACAGTGCCTAGAACAAGGACTACCTGAACACGAATTTGCAGCGCAGATCGAACGCGCTTTGGCCGCATCAGGCACCATCGGCGTGGGCTACAACACAATACGTTTTGACGATGAAATTACCCGCTTTATGTTTTGGCGCAATTTAATCGATCCATATGCGCGCGAATGGCAAAATCAATGTGGGCGCTGGGACATCATGGACATGGTGCGCACAACCTACGCGTTGCGCCCTGAAGGCATTAACTGGCCTTTAAACGACGAAGGCAAGCCTAGCTTTCGTCTGGAACATTTAGCGGCGGCCAATGGCATTTCACACACCGCTGCACATGATGCGTTATCCGACGTACGTGCCACCATCGCACTGGCTAAATTGATTAAAGAAAAGCAGCCAAAGTTATTCGACTTTTGTTTTGCGCTCCATAAAAAAGAGAAGGTCTCGGCAGAAATTGGTATGCCGATCTTGGGTAAAGCCTTTCTGCATATTTCTGGCATGTTTAGTACCGAACGTGGCTGCCTCGCGGTGATGTGGCCGCTCGCTATGCATCCAACGAATAAGAATGAAGTCATCGCGTGGGATTTGCAATATGACCCTATCGAATTAGTCGCTTTGGATGTCGCCACGATACAGCAACGCATGTTTAGCAAGACTGGTGCTTTACCCGAAGGCATGACACGCTTGCCGGTCAAAAGTATTCACTTAAATAAATCACCCATCGTCATCGGCAATTTAAAAACCTTAAGTGCAGAAATGGCAGAGCGCTGGGGCATCGATATGCAACAGCTCAACGTGCACGCGGACATCGCCCGAAAATTACAAAGCCAGTTCAGTGCACAACGATGGGAGCAGATATATGCGCGTCCCGCATTCGAAGCGGTTGATGTCGATGAAGATTTATATGGCGGCTTTATTGGCGCGGGTGATCGACGTTTGCTCAACGATGTGCGTCAGATGAATCCTGAACAATTAGCAGCAAGCCATCCCCCATTTCAAGACGCACGTTTACATGAACTCTTGTTTCGCTACCGCGCCCGCAACTTCCCGACCTCATTAAATGTCGAGGAAGCCGCACACTGGGAAGCACATCGCATTGCGCGCATGTTAGATGGTGCAGGCAATGCACGCACGGTTGAGATGTATTTCAACGAGATTGATCAGTTGTCTGAATCTGCCAGCGAAGAGGATGAAGAGATACTCGGTGCGCTGTACGATTATGCCGAAATCGTCGTGCCGACTCGGTAAATTACGGGCGAGTCAAACGCTGCAAAGAGTCCCAAAATTTATCAGCATTTTGGTAACCGATCACACGCTTACCGGATATTTCTTGCGCTTGCTGATCAAAGAAAATAATCCCTGGCGGGCCAAATAGACCAAAGCGTTTGAGTAGCGCTTTGTCATCGGCATTATTGGCCGTGACATCCACCTGCAATAAGAGCATTTGATCCAACTGCGCCTTAACCATAGGATCAACAAAGGTCAGCTTTTCCATTTCCTTACACGACACACACCAATCGGCATAAAAGTCCAGCATCGCAATCTTATCTTTGGATTGCGATAGCACCCTATCCAACTCGGCGGAGGTGCGTATACGCTGAAACTGCACATGCTGAACCTTGCCTGTCAGATGCGCAATCGGCGCCAAAGCATCACGCCCACCCGTCATCACGCCGATCAATTGCAAACAAGCACCAATCACAAAAATCATCGCCAATAGTTTCGACAACAGTTTACCGCGATAAAAAACCAATTGATAAACGCCATAAATCAGTAGCAATGTAGCCCATGCGCACATTTGCACGACGGGTGGCAATACTGGTGACACCAACCAAATCGCCATGGCCAACATCAGCACGCCAAAGAAACGCTTTATTTGCTCCATCCACACACCCGCCCGAGGCAGTAGACTGCCTGCTGACAAACCGACCAATAACAAAGGAACACCCATGCCCATCGCTAAAGAAAACAAGGCCGTGCCGCCCACCACGACATCTTTGGTTTGGCTGATATACACCAGCGCTCCAGCTAATGGCGCCGCCACACAAGGTCCAACGATCAGGGCAGAAATCGCACCCATTAAAAAGACACCGAACATTTTTCCATTACGCTGCCCTTCTGAAAAATACGTCAGGCGCGTTTGAATCGCGGCGGGTACTTGCAACTGATAGACATTGAACATAGACAAAGACAAGGCCACCATCAAAACAGCGAACACCGACAAGACCCAAGGATTTTGCAAGGCAGCTGATAAGCCCTCGCCCAACAAACCTGCAGCAACACCCAAGCTGGTGTACACCAAAGCCATCCCGAACACGTAACTCAAGGACAAGAAGAAGCCACGACTGCGCTTCACTGCAGCACCTTCGCCGACGATGATGAAGGAAAGAATGGGCACCATCGGCAACACACAAGGTGTCAAGGACAAGCCCAAGCCTAGCGCAAGAAATAAGGGAATAATCAACACCAAACGCCCACTTTTCAGCGCACTCGCGATACTACTTTCATCACTACTCTCTTGGACTGTGGGTTTAATCTGTGTTGATGTGCTTAGCGGTGTCTCAGCGACGGCCACCAGACGCACTGGCAGTTCTAAATTCATCGGTGGATAACATAAGCCAGCATCGGCACAACCCTGCAACTCCACATTGATCTGGAAATCAGCCGAAGACTTCACCGGAATTTGCACCACGAGTTGGTGTCGGTAAGTCTCGACATCCTTTTGAAAGGTTTCATCGAATTTCACTTTGCCCGCTGGGATGTCAAACGCGCCAAATTCGGCACCGACTGCGGTAAATTTCAATCGCTCACGATAGAGGTAATAGGCGTCGGCGATCGTGAATGTTACCCGCAATTGATCGCTAGACACCATCTGCGCTTTGACTTGGAAAGCTTTTTCTGGCTCCAGAAAGTCTTCGGCATATGCATCTGTCACATTAAACAAAAACAATGCCAAAAAGCCTGTTAGCAGCGCCCTAATCGCGTTCAAAGAGGAGTGCATTTGCGACGCACTGAGATGGAGGACTTGAAGCGTTCGTGAACCGAAATAGAATTTCATAAAATTTTTGTATATTTCCAAGATGAAGCTCAGAGTCTTCAAGGCTAAGCTAGTTCCTACTTTGATCAATTGAAAGCAAAGTTAGGCGCTGACATCTTAACGGAAACTGGCAAATAGCGTCGGCAAGCTCTTAGTTTTGGCTAAATCGAAAGCTTCGCCCAAAGAACGAAATGCGGTTCATTAAGGCGAAAAAAATAAAAAAGCCGTTCATTTTACTGAACGGCTTCTTATTTCAGAACTGCTAATTACAACTTAGCTTATTCGTCAACTGTTGGTGCATCTGCGGCGTCAGAGACTTCTGGACGATCCAACAATTCTACATAGGCCATAGGCGCATTGTCGCCAACGCGGAAACCCATTTTCAAAATACGCAGGTAACCACCATTGCGATTTGCAAAACGTGGACCCAATTCAGCGAATAATTTCAAGACCATTTCACGATCACGCAGACGGTTAAATGCCAAACGCTTGTTCGCTAATGTGTCAGTTTTACCTAAAGTGATGATAGGCTCGAATACACGGCGCAATTCTTTCGCTTTTGGTAAAG
>CAYXJI010000046.1:0-738 GCA_964465175.1 uncultured Burkholderiaceae bacterium
AAATGCAAATATAAAACCTGACCTAGAAACAGGATTTTCCTCCATCCTGATTGCGCCAGATCTGTCAGTAAAGCTTGGCCAAGCATGAGAGATTAGAATGCTATCGCTCACAAATTCTCCAGTCATTCTGCTTGTACTCGATATAAGTATCTTGTGAATTCTCTCGTCTGGTCTTAAAGGATGTTTAGGTATTGTCATATTTTAGAAGCAAAGTTGGCCGAAGTTGTGCATGCTCGATATGATCAAAGAGCGTTTGGAAAATCGTTAGCAAACCACATGAACAATCTTCAATATCTAGTTATCACATTTTGATTTGGGTCACGGTAAGTACAGGCGACATATTAAGGAAATCTATGTTGAGCGGCATCTTTGAATAATTGATCAGAACTAATAAATAGAAATAATTTATCGTTTAAAGAGGACTACTAGGGGGCACTTATTGCTGGCTGTGTGCAATTATAAATACTCATTATGTGATTTTTTGGATTTTGTAATTCTCAAAAATGTCTTTGAATTTTTTAGTCATTTTTGTTTGAAAATACGTACCTTTTTCCAACCATGTTTTATCGGATATTTCCGATTCCACTTGTTCCAAAACAAAATCATGTGGGTAAAGGTATAAATCATGTTGATCAATGAATCCAATATACAGATTTTTCCCTCTATATTTTTGTGCGAAGGAAATACCGCCTTTCAACTGAATTTTGACGTCTGAGACACCATCAATGTGAACAGCTA
>CAYXJI010000046.1:748-15550 GCA_964465175.1 uncultured Burkholderiaceae bacterium
CGTTATTTAGCCAAAGACAGTTGTATCCATAGTCTGCAAGTATTGCGGCCATTTTATGAAAATTATAGATTTCCCGAGCTTTCGAATTTAAATTGTTGTACTCAATTTTTTCTAGTTTCATATAATTTGCACACACAGTTTGTTTTTAAGAGAAACGAATCGAAGTTAACATACCTGTAAAGAAATAACAATAAAGTTCTTAGGCTTGGAAAGTCCTTGCCTTAGCTTTCTTTAGTCTGTTCTGCATGTAAACAGCCCACCCACACACATTCAATGGCATCATTCAAATAATTCGAATCAATTCCACCACCATGAACACAAACACCCCACGCGATGTTTTAACGCCAGCTTCATTATCCATGCTACAGGTGATCGCCGACACCGGCAGTTTTGCTGCGGCGGCGCGTAGTTTGAATATGGTACCTAGTGCGCTGACTTATCGGGTTCGACAAATTGAAGATGCGTTGGATGTTTTGTTGTTTGATCGGAGTTCGCGGCAGGCGCGCTTGACTGAGGCTGGAGCGGAGTTGTTGCGTGAAGGGCAGAATTTGTTGGTGGAAGTGGATGCGATTGCGAATCGGGTGAAGCGGGTGGCGACGGGCTGGGAGCCGCAATTGACGATTGCGATTGATAGCATTATTGATCGTAGTACGGTGATGGAATTGTGTGAGCATTTTTTTAAACTCAATCCGCCGACCAAATTGAAACTGCGTGCAGAAACTTTATCCGGTACCTTGGAAGCTTTGATTTCGGGGCAGGCCGATTTGTCTATCGGTGCGGTGATGGATGCGCATGCCAAAGGCGGTTTGCAACGCGAGTTATTGGGCAGTGTGTATTTTGCGTTTGCGGTAGCACCGCATCATGCTTTGGCGCTAGCGCGTGAGCCATTGTCGGATCAAACGATACGTGCGCACCGGGCAGTGGCGATTGCAGATAGCGTGCAGCGTGGTGCCAGTATGTCGATAGGTTTGTTGAGTGGACAAGATGTATTTACGGTCGCGGATTTGCCGGCGAAACTGGATGCTCAAGTGCGTGGTTTGGGTGTGGGATTTTTACCGACTTGTGTCGCGCAATCTTATATCGATACGGGTCGTTTGGTGGAGAAAAAAGTCGAAAGAGCGCAGCAGCGCGTGCAAAGCTATTATGTGTGGCGTCAGTCAACAAAGTCGCAGCAAGGTCGGGCTTTGCAATGGTGGTTGGATCAATTGCAGTCGCCAGTGACACGGTCTGCTTTATTGGGTGTGCATATACCCTCTCCCGCAAGCCCATTGTCAAAAGACGGTGAGACTTTTTGAGCTTTATTGGGTGTGCATATACCCTCTCCCGCAAGCGGGAGAGGGCTAGGGTGAGGGTAGTTCAGAGATAGCAAAGTGCTTGGATGGCAAAAAATAAAACAAAAATTGGTGTATTTCTGGATTCTATGAATTTAAAGATGTTTCTCACATCTGACAGACCCTCATCCCCGGCCCTTCTCCCGCTTGCGGGAGAAGGGAGCTTGAAACTTAATTTATCTAGAAAATTATTCCAGAAAAATTGTGCCCTCGCAGGAGCGACAATTAATAGAACTTGCGGCTTTTTTGAGTCATGCGAATTTCTACGCATGCAGTGGTTTAACTATCGCCTTTTAAACCAGCCCAGCGTGGTGCGAGTTGGTGTTCTATGCTGAACAGGTCGAGCACCCTAGCGAGGCTATGGTCGACCATTTCTTCTATCGAGGCAGGGCGATGATAGAAATTCGGCAGTGGTGGAAAGATGATGCCGCCCATTTCTGTTACGGCGGTCATATTACGCAGATGTGCTAGATTGAATGGCGTTTCTCTGACCATCAACACTAAGCGGCGACGTTCTTTTAAAACCACATCGGCAGCGCGTGTGATTAAATTGTCGGCGAAGCCGTGTGCGACTGCTGCTAAAGTTTTCATGGAGCAGGGCGCGATCACCATGCCGTCCGATTGAAAAGAACCGCTCGCGATAGTCGCGCCGACATCGCGTACTGCATGCACGACGTGCGCCATCGCTTCTATGTCTTTGCGTTTTAAATCTAATTCTTGATGAATATTCAAAACCCCGGCATCCGAAATCAAAAGATGACTTTGTATACCAGGCAGGTTTTGTAGATGTTGAAGCAGGCGCACGCCATAGATAGCGCCCGTCGCACCAGTAATGGCGACGATGATGCGTTTTGGTGCAAATGGCGTGCTCATAGCGTAAAGCACTTAGCCTTTGATCAGGGCTTGCAATTCGCCGCTTTCAAACATTTCATTCATGATGTCTGAGCCGCCGATGAATTCGCCGTTGATGTACAACTGTGGAATGGTAGGCCAGTTAGCATAGTCCTTGATGCCTTGACGTACGACTGGGTCTTCTAAGACGTTGATCGTGACCAAAGTGTCTGCACCGCTGGCCTTTAATAATTGAATGGCACGACCGGAGAACCCACACTGTGGGAATTGCGCTGTGCCCTTCATGAACAGCACAACAGGGTTGGTCGTTACGGTTTCTTTAATCCAAGTTTGAACGTCGCTCATGAGTTTTCCTTAAAAGATAGATCGATGGCCGCCATTATAAAGGAAACTGCGGAAACCCTGCGCTGGCAGAAGAACTAGCCCAAATAGCCTCTGTAGTTTTATTCATACTGTAAAAATGCTATTTACTTTCGCGCCTCGCCATCACCATTGGCGCCAAAAAGCCCTCACTTCGTCGCAAAGAAAACCACGCGCACAATGTGCTTACTATCATGCAGACCTACATCATTAGTTAAAACTTTACATAGGAGGTTTCATGAAAATCGCAGCGACACTCATAGGTTTTACGGCTTTATGTTCAGCACTGGCAAGCGGTGCCGCCTCGGCTGGCGATTTAAAGGTCGAGGTACATGGCATCACGGAAACCAAAGGCGATGTTCTGGTTGCCGTTTTTAATCAAAAAGGTCTGTGGTTAAAACAGTCGTTGATCAGTAAGAAAATTGCGGCCAGCACGAATAAAGTCGTCGTTTTGTTTGAGGGTTTACCGGAAGGTGATTATGCAGTTTCTGCAGTACATGATTTAAATAGCAATGGCCACCTCGACCGCAATCCTATCGGTATGCCAACTGAGCCTTATGGGTTTAGTAATGATGCTACGGGAAATTTTGGCCCACCAAGCTTTGAAAGCGCCAAGATTACGTTGACTCAAGCCGCGCATAACATCAGCGTGCGTGTGAACTAAGGAGCGTTGCCATGAATCGCCGCCACTTCCTACTATCCTTAGGTGCTGCCGCTGCAACTGCGGCAGTACCTTCATGGGCACAACAGCCTGCCGTTGCCAACGCGAATTATCGCCGCACTCCCGAACTCTTCAAGGCGAACCCTAAACTCACTTGTTTGCGTGGATTTCAAGGGCAGGACATTTCTTGCGATGCTGCTTGGATAGAGGGCAAACTACCTGCTGATTTACGCGGCGATTTTTATCGCAATGGTCCGGGGCTGTTTGAACGTGGCGGACAACGTTATCATCACTGGTTCGATGGTGACGGCTTGGTACATGCATGGCGTTTCGGTGAGAAGGGTGTGTCGCATCAGGCGCGCTTTGTACGCACTAAAAAGTTCATCGCGGAACAGCAAGCGGGTGAGTTTTTAGTGCCCGCATTTGGTACGGCGATCGAACCCAAAATTCCACTGCGAACGTCTGATACCATGAATACGGCGAATACCAATGTGATTCGTATGGATGGCCGTCTGCTAGCCATGTGGGAAGGTGGCTCGGCGCATGCGATGGATGCACAAAATTTAGAAACACTAGGCATCGTGAACTGGGCGCCTGAGCTAGCTGGTATGCCTTTCTCTGCGCATCCTAAAATGGAAGCCGATGGTAGTTTATGGAATTTCGGCACCATCATGGGGAAAATCGTTTTATATCATTTTTCACCACAAGGTAAATTACTGAAACATCGCATCTTGAATGCGCCAAGTAGTGCGATGGTGCATGATTTTGCGATATCGCAAAAGCATATGATCTTCTTGTTTTCGCCGATTAATTTAAACATGGATGCCGTGCGTTCTGGTAAAAGTATGGTCGATGCGATGGAGTGGAGGGCCAACGAGTCGGTCAAGATTATGGTCGTTGAGAAAGCCGATTTCAGTCGTTTTCGCATTTTAGAAATACCTGCCTTGATGGTGTTCCATTTTGGGAATGCCTGGGAGGAAAATAATGTGATTCATGTTGATTTTGTGAAGAGCGACAATCTGGATAATTTCCATACCTGGATGCCTAAAATCATGCGCGGTGAGGATGTGGTGTCTGAGCCATCGAGTCCTGCGTTTTTACAAATTGATTTGAATAAGAATAGAGCGAGTTTGACCGCGCGCCATGAGAATTTAGAATTTCCGCGTGTGGATCCGCGTGTGGTCGGGCAAAGAAATCGCTACATTTATTATCCAATTGCGGTGGAAAATGCGATGAATAATGCGCTCAATGGCGTGATGCGTTTGGATGTCGAGAGTGGCAAGACAGATAGCTTTAGTTTTGGTGCCAATTGTCGTCTAGAAGAACACGTTGTAGTGCCGAAAGCAGGTTCAAACAAAGAGGGCGACGCCTGGTTGGTGGGAGTGGGTTTTGACATCCCAAGACAAACCAGTTTTGCCAGCGTATTTGACGCGCAGAATTTGGCAGCGGGGCCAGTCGCATTAGCGCATTTACCGTATTGGCTGCCGCTTTGTTTTCATGGGAATTTTTATGCCTAGCTTACTGAGCGCTCTCAGTGGATGTGAGAGGCGCTGCGATCGGCAATATCATACGAAAACAGCATCCAGCTTGTTCGCTTGACTTGAGTTCTATTTGGCCTCCCAGTAGGCTGGTAACGGTGTTGTAGGCAATGTGCATGCCCAAACCGTTGCCGCCTTGGCCTAATTTGGTCGTGAAAAAAGGATCAAAAACATGACGCATCACATGATCTGACATGCCTACACCATCATCAGCAAATAAAATCTCTATGGTTTCAG
Organism: uncultured Burkholderiaceae bacterium; assembly: GCA_964465175.1. GTDB lineage: Bacteria > Pseudomonadota > Gammaproteobacteria > Burkholderiales > Burkholderiaceae_D > Undibacterium. Next base: position 5,728 of record CAYXJI010000046.1, read on the forward strand.
CATCGATTTTTTTTGCACTGACCGTGATCGTTCCAGATTCACGCCCGTCAAAACCATGTAGTACCGCATTGTTAAAGCAATTGATGAAGATACGCGATAGTGGTCCCGGAAAGCTATTGAGGATGAGATCGGCAGGTATATCCACTTCGATTGTAAAAGGTAATTTTTTAAAGCTTGGCTTTAGTGAAGTGAGGACTTCATCGACAATGGCGATTAATTGAAATTGTCTTCTTTGGTCAGAGGTTTGATCGATCGCGAGTTGTTTGAAATTGGTGATCAGTTCAGCCGATCGTTCTAAATTGATGACCAACATCCTCATCCCCGATTGCATGGATTGGACGTATTTTTCAAATTGTTTGCGTGACACGGTTTGCTGATTATTTTGCACGAATGTCTTGGTTTCTTCTTGGGCGGTGCTGGCAACTAGTAAGGCATTCCCTATTGGGGTATTTAGTTCATGCGCAACGCCGGCGACTAAAGACCCTAGACTGGCAAGTTTTTCACTTTGGACTAGGTCGGCCTTGGTTTTTTGAAGGTTGAGTAAAGTTTCATGCAAATCGATGTTGGTCTCTTCCAATTCACGCGTACGTTGTTCGACACGCTCTTCTAGATTGGCATTGAGTTCTCGGATTTGTTTTTCTGTTGTTGCAATTCGATTGGACGCGAATAAGACTAAACTCATGGCGAGAAAAAATATGAATATGCCCAGTATCACCATACGCAAAAAATTAGCGCGAATCGATGCTAATGCCTCATCCGAACTGCGTATGGTCATGATGCTGAGGCTGTTCGCTGCGCCTAGGTGTAGATGGCGAAACGCCATTTGAAATTCACGTCCATCGGGTACCTTTAAAATCTTACTGCCTTCCGAGCCAATTTCGATCTTCTGCGCTAAGAATTGGGCGTCGCTATCGATATCTTTTGCTGAGCTTGAGGCTAGAATTTTCTTGCTCTCGTCGACCAGCATAATCGCACCAGAGTTGCCAAGCGTCTGCAATAAAATTTGATCCTCGCCTTTTAAGGGCGCATGAAGCCCGACACTGGCGACTAGGATGGCGGAGATTTCACCACTAGGATTACCATCGACATCGGTGGCAAGCACTTGATTGGCAATTACGACCGAACTGGTGTTTTCTTCATTAAGTATATAGACGAATTCATTCAAACCTGGTTGGCGTGATTCTTGTAATAATGCTTGATGACTAGCGGGTGGCGCTTGCCAATTTGGATTGGTCGAAGCAATTAATTTTTCGTTGTTAGGATCAAATAAATAGAGGTATTTATAGGCGCCAGCATTGGATTCTTTGATCAGATTTAGTTGTCGCTCTAAGCTCACGCGTCGCTGCAATTGGCGGGGAACATCCTCTTTGCCAAAAGTCGAAAATAGCTCACTTTTTCCAAATAAGAAAAGTTCTCGACGGCGATTGACGAACCATTGTTCATAGGCATCGCGCTCCTTATCGTTCATGGCTTCCACGGTGACCATCGCACGCCGGTATTCTGATGCTTGTATCCCTTCAATACCCGTTTGAGGAATACCGTAGAACCAAAAAATGACGAAAACGACTGCGCCTGCTGCTGACAGCAAACCGAAATACAGGAGAAGTCGAAGTTTGATGCTCATTGATACTGTAGGTGTTAATTAGTTGTCGTAGTCGAACTGAAAGGTGCGATAAATTTTAGGGCTTGATTGGATTTTTCTTAATCCCTCATAGCGAAACCCATCTCGCAATGGCGTGTCGCTAGCATTTGCTGGCAGGCGTCCTAGCTCTTTTAAAAAATTAAATTCACGAGAAAGTGGTGGAACACCGTCGACGAGTGAGGGAATGGAAGGTGCACCCGGAACTTCCAATAAATCTTTGCGCACGATGTCGATGGCTTTTTCTATGCTAACCTGAGACGTCGATCCGGTAAATGCTGCAAAATCAGCCAGCACCCATGTTGCCGCCCTATGTAAGTTATCACCTGAATGTCGCATCCAATTGATAGATCGAACATAGGATGCCATTAATAGCAATGCGAGGTCAGGGTTTTTGTTCGCCCAAGATTTTGAAAGAACCACCCAATCCGTACTCAAGCCCTTGTAAATTGCTTTATTTTTATTGTTCTTGTTTAAAGAAATCGCCGGTGTTGGTTCCCATGCTGAAAACGCATCAATCGTACCATCTTCTAATGCTTGCGGCATATTGGCTGGCTCAAGTGGAATCAGTTGTACGTCTCTTTCGGTGAGATTCACTGACTTCAAACCGCGTAACAAAACCAGATGGGAGGAGGAGCCAGCGGAATACGCAATTTTTTTTCCTCGCAGCTCTTCCAGGCGTGAATAGTCTCGTGACACCACCGAAGAGAAATTACGCTTCCCGAGACCCGCGATCGAAATAGGAAATTTGAGTGATAAATTGACCGTCGGCATATCTCCCATAAATGACATCGCAAAGCTATCTACATCACTGGATAAAACGATGTCGTTCCCTTTTTTGAAGCTAAAAGCTCTAAGGCTCAATCCACGTTGTTTCAATTCTGCGCGTAGTATTTTATCGTGCTGCATGGTGGAGCTGATAAATGCCAACGGCCATGCGGAAGGCTGAACCGCGAAGTTAATCACGCCGGCTTTGGGCTTTAAATCGTATTGACTGTAGTAATCGGCACCCTTGGTATTTGCCATGGTTTTGCCACTCATGAAAATACACAGGTAAAGAAACAGAGTAGAGAGAAATTGATTTAGCCAAGAGAATTGGTGTTGCGCGCAATGCTTAGCATAGTCAGCACAATATCGAGTGGAATGCGTTTGCGCATTTGTGCAGTAGGGAACAATTGAAAGTAGTAGCATGGCGACGCTCCGATGGTTTCAACGGTGTGAAAGTAACTCATACAAAATTACTCTTGAAGAGACACAAACCTAGCTTACTTTATTACGTATTTTAATCAAAAATCAAGCTTGATTCGTCCTTTATGGGTAAATTGTTTGTGTTATATTAAGTGAAAATAACACAAATATATATCGTTGAGATTGATTTTAAAGTTATAGGGTAAATGTGACGCTGTTACCTGCATAATCTGTTGTTCTGATCTAGGTAAGATGCTCGGCTTGAGCTCACTTCGGTAGCTCAATTCGTTTGCGCGTTGCGCTTTTTGGCTCGGAGGTCTCATTCATTGTCATTGCAAACAAGACGCTGCGCAAATCGATCTGCGATTCAAATCTGCGTAGCGTCTTTTTTTCTGCTGACTTAGTTTCAGCGCTTTAACTTAGCAAAAGCCGACGCCATCGCACTATTCACAGGCGCTGCCGCTTGACTGTGCTGGCTTTGATTGCGGTGCTGATTGAGACGCTTGGTATCGTCACGATCCGCACGTTGTTCAGGTTTGCTTCCTGCTACTGGTGCCGAGTCGGTTAGGCGCATGGTGAGCGCAATGCGTTTGCGTTTTTCGTCGACTTCTAAGACTTTGACTTTGACCACTTGGCCAGCTTTGACAACGGTGTGTGGATCTTTGACGAAAGTATTTGAGAGTGCGGAAATATGCACTAAACCATCTTGATGCACGCCGATATCGACGAAGGCACCGAAAGCGGCGACGTTGGTAATCACGCCTTCTAAGATCATGTCTGGGCGTAAATCTCTGATTTCTTCGACACCGTCTTTGAAGGTGGCGGTGGTGAATTCTGGACGTGGATCGCGGCCAGGTTTTTCTAACTCTTTTAAGATATCCGAGATCGTTGGTACACCAAATTTTTCGTCAGCATATTTTGCTGGACTAATTGATTTGAGTACGCCACTGTCGCCGATGAGGGACTTCACATCTTTCTTAATATCCGCCAGAATTTTTTCTACTAGCGGATAGGATTCAGGATGGACGGCTGAAGCGTCGAGTGGATTGTCACCATTCATGACGCGTAAAAATCCTGCTGCTTGTTCAAATGTTTTGTCACCTAAACGGGGCACGGCGCGCAATTCGGAGCGTGATTTAAACATGCCTTTGGCATCGCGATAATTGACGATGCTTTGTGCCACGCTGCTGGATAACCCCGAGACGCGTGCTAGTAGAGGTGCGGAGGCCGTGTTGACGTCAACACCGACCGCATTCACACAATCTTCGACGACCGCATCGAGTGATCGTGCCAATTGAGATTGACCCACGTCATGTTGATATTGACCGACGCCGATTGATTTTGGATCAATCTTGACTAGTTCAGCGAGCGGATCCTGCAAGCGGCGTGCGATGGAGACTGCACCGCGTATTGTTACGTCCAGATCGGGTAATTCTTTGGAGGCAAATTCGGAAGCGGAATAGACTGATGCACCTGCTTCAGAGACCACGATCTTAGTCAGTTTTAATTCAGGTTTGAGCTTGATTAAATCTTGCGCTAATTTATCCGTTTCGCGTGAGGCCGTGCCATTGCCGATAGAGATCAGAGAGACATTATGTTTCGCTGCCAATTGCGCCAACACATGCAAAGAACCATCCCAATCATTACGTGGTTGGTGCGGATAAATGGTCGCATATTCTACGACTTTGCCGGTCGCATCGACAATCGCAACTTTGACACCGGTGCGTAGTCCGGGATCGAGACCCATGGTGGCGCGAGGGCCGGCCGGTGCGGCGAGTAATAGTGCTTTGAGATTACGCGCAAATACATGGATGGCTTCGACTTCGGCTGTCTCGCGCAAATTTGTCATCAGCTCGGTATCGAGATGCATGAAGACTTTGACGCGCCATGCCCAGCGCACAGTATCGCTTAACCATTTGTCGGCCGCTCGACCTTTATTGCTGACGCCAAAACGCGCGGCGATACGGCTTTCGCAAGGATTTAAAGGCGCATCCCATTTCGGTTTTTCTTCTTCGCTATCGAGGCGCAAAGTGACGGTCAAAAATTCTTCGCGACGACCACGGAAAATAGCTAAAGCGCGATGGGAAGGAATCGTGCCTAAAGTTTCTGAATAGGCGAAGTAGTCGCTAAATTTAGCCCCTGCTTCTTCTTTGCCAGCGACGACGGCGGTTTCAACGATACCGTGGTCGAGTAAATATTCACGAATGGATTGCAGTAGGGTCGCATCTTCGGCGAAACGTTCCATCAAAATTTGACGTGCGCCATCCAAAGCGACTTTGACATCGGCAACGCCGGGGTTGTCGCCGTTCGGTGTGGTGAAGGCCGGTTTTAAGTAAGCTTCAGCCACACTTTCTGGTACTAAGTTCGGGTCGGCTAACAAAGCATCTGCCAGAGGCTGCAAGCCAGCCTCGACTGCGATTTGCGCTTTGGTACGGCGCTTTTGTTTATACGGTAAATACAAATCTTCTAAGCGCGTTTTATCTTCGGCGTGGTGAATGGCGTCGAGTAAAACCGGCGTCATTTTGCCTTGTTCTTCAATCGACGCAATAATCGTGGCACGACGGTCTTCCAATTCGCGCAGATAGCGCAAACGTTCTTCTAATAAACGCAATTGCGTATCATCCAAACCGCCCGTGGCTTCTTTGCGGTAACGGGAAATGAAGGGCACGGTCGCACCTTCATCTAAGAGAGCCACCGCAGCGGCGATTTGTACAGGTTTGGCGGCAAGCTCTACCGCGAGGCGTTGTTCGATGGAAGGCAACATAGAGGGTAATAGTGAATATTTAAAATGTAATAGGGAACAAGCAGATCGCCGACCTTAAAGCCAGTCAGGCCAATTAGCCCGTGATCATACGCAATCTGGGTAATTCTGCCAGTCTTGACAGATGAGAAAAAAGCTTGAGGGGTTTATTGCTTTAGGCCTTTAGAAATAGGGATGTTTTCCTTAACGCCGCTTAACTGGCGGCTATTGTTCGCTACAAGTAAGTTAATTGGCGGTTTTGTAAATATCTGGTACATTAATTTCCATCATGATGTCGGGATTGCCTAGTGCCTGAAATCCCCATTTTTGATACAGGCCACGCGCGTTCGAGCTCGCTAACATAAAGCGTCGCAGACCTTGTAGCTGAGGGTGATCCATGATGTGCTGCATGAGTTGTGCGCTCAAGCCGCGACCCCGATGTTCAGGTAAGACGAAGACGTCCATTAAATAGGCAAACGTTGCATAGTCACTGACGACGCGGGCGAAGGCGATTTGTTGGCCATTTTCATAGCCACCAAAACACAGGGAATGTTGCATCGAGGTCTCTACCAAGGCTTTTGGAATGCTGATTGCCCATGTGCTCTCTTCAGATAAAAAGCGATGGATGAGCGCAAGGTCTAGCCTTGCTTTGTCGTTTGAAATTTCCATATCATGTATTTCCTGAGTGCTTAACTGCCCAAGCGTCCGCCGCTGACCCGCAAAATCCCGGCAAGATCGGGCCAGCTTTGTACTTCCATAAATCCAGCCTTCTTTAACAGCGCTTGCACCGCATCGCTTTGGTTATAACCGTGTTCCATCAAGAGCCAGGCATTTGTGTGCAGGTAGGCTGGCGCGCCTTCTATAATCTTGCGATAAGCAGACAGGCCATCGCTATGATCGGTCAAGGCGTCTATGGGTTCAAAACGTAAGTCGCCCTGATTCAAATGGCTATCGTCTTTGACGATGTAAGGCGGATTGCTGACGATAGTGTGAAATTTTTGTGCAGGGATTGCGTTATACCAATCACTTAAATGGAATTGGATTTTCGCGTTGGCGTTTAATAGTTGACGCGCATTAAAGCGGGCAATATCGAGCGCGGCAAGACTAATGTCGGCGGCGCTGACCTTGATTTGTTGGTCTTGTGCTGCGATGGCGATGGCGATGGCACCTGAGCCAGTGCCTAAATCTAATAGATGGTCGCCATTCGCCGTACGTTCCAATGCTAATTCGACTAATAATTCGGTATCGGGTCTAGGAATCAAAACATCGGGTGTGACCTTGAAAGTCAATCCAAAAAATTCACGTTGCTCTAGTAAGTAGGCCATCGGCTCGCCCGCGAGTCGTCGGGCGGTCAAATGATTTAATTGTTCTAATTGCGCATCACTTAAGTGCAACTCAGATTGCGTAATTAATTGCACCCTGGTGTAGCCAGTCACATGGCACAGCAACATACGTGTTTCTAAAGGTTCTAGTGGCGATAATGCCTGAATCTGCGCTATTGAGCTTGGCGGACTAAAAATACTCATCCGCGGATTTTGCCAAAGAAAACGCGTTCTTTTTTCTTACTCATGATCAAAATAAAAGAAGCAATCACAAAAACAAGGAACCAAGTCAACGCCCATGCTGGGATGGACAAACCTAAGATAGGATCATAAGGCGTTTCGCACAAACCATTGGCTTTAAACATGGTGGGGAAAAGTTGGGCGATGAAAAAATTATTCATAGGACCAGATAAAGGGTCCGCGCCACACGAACCTAGCGGTTGGGAGATGACCCATAACTGATAACCGGCTATCCCTGCGCCTATGCATCCGAAAATCGCACTGGCAGCCATACTCTTGCGTTGCAAGCTCGGGAAAATTAAGGCAAAAATACTAGCCAATGCGATCAAGGCAAACGCATATCGCTGCATGACGCACAAAGGACAGGGCAACATATCGAGTACCAATTGCAAATACAAGGCAAAGCCAAGCAGACCGCAACAAGCGAGAATAATGAATATGAGAGCGGCTTTGGTACGATTCATGGTGAGTGTCTTTATTTTTGAAATGCGTTGCAACGTGAATTGAATAGTGTCATTTGATTGAGGACGTAAGGATACTAGACTTAGCGCTTTTCTTGCAGGCGCAAATGGAAAAAAACTTATCTTGTTGATGCTGACCGTGAAACCCTCAAAAAGTTTCATCCCTTCGCTTCTGGCACAAGAATCAGAAGCGGTCTATCATCTTGGAATTGTCGCTCTTATGCGAATCATGCATCTTCACGCCAAAAATTAAGGAAGTACTATGCCTAGCTCTGTCGTTCGCGCCGTTTGTCCTCATGATTGCCCAGATACTTGTGCCTTATTGGTGACAGTGCAAGATGGTGTGGCGACGGAGGTCAAAGGCGATCCTGACCATCCCACCACGAACGGTGTGCTATGCACCAAAGTCGCACGCTACACCGAACGTACTTACCATCCTGACCGTTTGTTGCATCCACAAAAACGCGTCGGCAATAAAGGTGAGGGCAAGTTTGTCAACATATCTTGGGACGAAGCGATTGCCACCATCGCCGTGCGCTTGAAAGAGATCGCAGCACGTAATCCGCTCGCTATCCTGCCGTATAGCTATGCCGGCACGATGGGCTTAGTGCAAGGCGAAAGCATGTCCGCGCGGGTCTTCAATAAATTAGGTGCCTCGTTTTTGGATAGGACGATTTGCGCATCGGCTGGTGGCGCTGGTTACAAATACACCTTGGGTGATCGCATCGGTACCGATGTGGAACAAACACAAAATGCGCGCTTGATTATTATTTGGGGCGGCAATCCTATTGCCTCGAATTTGCATTTTTGGACCCGTGTGCAAGAAGCCAAACGCAATGGGGCGAAAATTATTGCGATTGATCCTTACCGCTCTTTAAGTGCTGAAAAATGTCATCAACATATCGCCGTCCGTCCTGGTACGGATTCCGCATTGGCATTGGGCATGATGCATGTGCTGATCAAGGAGGATCTGCTTGATCACGACTATATTGCACAATACACGCTGGGATTTGAACAATTAAGACAGCGCGTGGCGGAATGGACGCCTGAAAAGGTGGCGGATATCTGCGGCATCACTGCAGCCGAAGTCCTAGGCTTGGCGCGTGATTATGGCGAAGGCGCACGTCGCGGCGAACCCAGTTTGATACGCATGAATTATGGCGTACAGCGTGTGCATGGCGGCGGTATGGCGGTGCGTAATATTTGCTGTTTGCCCGCCTTGGTTGGTGCGTGGCGTCATGCGGCGGGCGGTGCTTTGTTGTCGTCATCTGGTGGTTTTGTCAAAAATTCTAAGGCGTTAGAGCGTCCTGATCTATTCCCAGAAGAACAAGTAAACCGGACTATTAATATGAGCGATATTGGGAATAGTTTGCTGCACCCAGGCTCGGCAGAATTCGGCCCTAAGATAGAAGCCGTGTTGGTCTACAACGCCAATCCAGTCGCGATTGCACCTGATTCTTCGGTGGTGGCACGCGGCTTTGCGCGAGAAGATCTATTCACTGTGGTCTTGGAACACTTTCAAACCGATACCGCGGACTACGCAGATATTTTATTGCCCGCGACCACGCAGTTAGAGCACGTCGATGCGCATAGCGCCTATGGACATCGCTACATGATGGCGAATAATGCGGCGGTGGCACCGATGGGCGAGGCGAAATCGAATGCCGAGGTTTTCCGTTTAATTGCCCAGGCTTTGGGCTTTACTGAGCCATGTTTTGCCGAGTCTGATGAGGCGATTGCGGCACAAGCATTTAATTTCCAACATGCGCGTACCGAGCATACCAATTGGGAACAATTAAGACAGCAGGGCTGGTCTAAATTAAACATGCCCGAAGTGCCATTTGCCCACGGCGGATTTAGCACGCCCTCAGGCAAATGTGAATTTTATAGCCAGCACATGCTTGAAGATGGCCTAGATCCCTTGCCGACGTATATTCCGCCTTATGAATCTGTGGTGAGTAATCCCGAATTGGCAGTGAAATATCCGCTCGCCATGATTTCACCACCGGCACGTAATTTTTTGAATTCGACTTTTGTGAATGTCAAAAGTTTGCGCGATACCGAGGGAGAGCCTCATCTCGATATTCATCCGGAGGATGCGGCTCAACGCGGGATTGTAGCGGGTGATAAGGTAAGGATTTTTAATGATAGAGGTAGCTTCATGGCGAAAGCGCGTGTCACCGAAAAAGCGCGCGCTGGCTTGGTGGTCGGTCTGTCGATTTGGTGGAAAAAA
>CAYXJI010000047.1:0-1644 GCA_964465175.1 uncultured Burkholderiaceae bacterium
TGTTCCTTAATGTCGGCAGCATCGAGTAAATCTTGGTCGATGCCACATGAACCTTCATAGTTCAAATCACATTGAGTAACAGAGACACGGTGAATCTTGGCGCGTAACATATTTCTTTGCATAATTTCCTCAAAACTTCTATTTAAAACTTACTTACTACAACTAATGATAAAACCGGATTAAATCCTTTTTTCGCCGCAGAGGCGCAGAGAGCGCAGAGATCTCTCTTTATTCAACTCTGCGTTCTCTGCGCCTCTGCGGTTCAAATGTTCTTCATCGTTTTTAAATTTATTTCTTCAATACTTCGCCACCAGAACACATCATGGTAGCGACGACGATTTCGTCTTCTTTATTGATCGCCAGATTGGCATCTTTGTCGATGATCAATTTTAAGAAATCAAGAATATTGCGTGAATACAGCGCCGATGCATCGGCAGCGACCAGTGTTGCCAGATTCGGTTCACCGATAATGTGGACACCGTATTTGGTGACGGTTTTATTCAGTTCCGACAAAGGACAATTTCCACCTTGCTCAACTGCCATATCGACGATCACAGACCCCGGCTTCATCGCTTTCACCGTTTCTTCAGAAATCAAAATCGGTGCTTTACGACCAGGTATCAGCGCCGTGGTAATAATAATGTCGGCTTGTTTAGCGCGTTCATGTACCAAAGCCGCTTGACGTGCCATCCATGCGGCGGGCATAGGACGCGCATAGCCGCCTACGCCTTTGGCGATTTCACGTTCTTCATCGGTTTCGTAAGGCACATCGATAAATTTTGCGCCTAAGGATTCGACTTGCTCTTTCACCGGTGGGCGTACATCGGAGGCTTCAATCACAGCGCCTAGACGCTTGGCTGTCGCAATGGCTTGCAGACCTGCGACACCTACGCCCATAATCAACACACGTGCCGCTTTGACGGTACCGGCTGCCGTCATCAACATCGGCATGAAGCGTTGATACGTATTGGCTGCCAACATTACGGCTTTGTAACCTGCAATGTTTGCCTGTGAAGACAGCACGTCTAAAGACTGTGCACGGGTGATACGCGGTGCTGCTTCTAAAGAAAAAGCGGTGATGCCATGAGCGGCCATCGCTGCAATATTCTCAGCATCAAAAGGATTGAGCATGCCGACCATCACTGCGCCCGATTTGATCAGACTGCGCTCTTCAGCAGACGGTGCACGCACCTTTAAAATCAAATCTGCCGCAAAGGCCTCAGCCGCAGAACCAATTGTCGCACCGGCTGCTTGATAAGCTTCATCGGTAATCGATGAAGCAATACCAGCACCCGCTTGCACTAGGACTTCGTGCTTGGCGCTGACATACTTTTTAATTGTTTCTGGGGTTGCCGCTACGCGCGTCTCGCCCGACCGTGTTTCGGCGGGAATGCCGATTTTCATAAAGATACTCCTGTTATTGTTAGTACCGTTAAGTTCAATTGCAAAAGTGATTATTTCAAGTATTTCGTGCTACACGAACCGCTTGCCCTTGGATAAAAGGCAAACAAGATGATCGCTATTGCTATGGGTTTCACCACGGCGTTCAAAACACGTCAATTGAACTGGGGCTTAGAAATCATCGCAAACTCCGCCTATTTGGCATATTTCGCACTTTGGTCGGAATTTGATTCAACTCCTATA
>CAYXJI010000047.1:1654-13689 GCA_964465175.1 uncultured Burkholderiaceae bacterium
ACGAAAAATGCACCGCATTGGCACAGGATAAGCGCGCTAAAGCCTCACTTCAGCAATACCACTGCACCAACATAAAGCGTCCAAAGCCGGCATTAACTTGATATCGACCAATCTCAAACCCTGATGGCATAAGGCTAGGCAGCGCGCTACGTGTAGGAAAACTGACGCTGAGACATAAACAAATTTCGTTCGAAATTAACAATAATAGTGAAGGTTTTTCTTATAGATAGAATCTTTATTAGTAAATTCGAATCCCGAATCTGGTGCATAGAGGGTGAAATCCTAGCTTAAGAGGTAAAATGATGGCCTATTTTATTCCGTAGCCCTTACGCTCTCTTCTCTCCTATGTCTGACACTTGGAAACCCTCGGTCACTGTCGCCGCCATCATCCCGCGTCAAAACGGTGAACGCTTAGAATTTTTAATGATAGAAGAAACCACACCCGATGGTGTGCGCCTGAATCAAGCGGCTGGCCATCTCGATCCGAATGAGAGTTTAGAGCAAGCCGTGATTCGCGAAACCATGGAAGAAACTGCGCATGAATTTGTGCCGGAAGCCTTGGTTGGCACCTATATGTCAAAATTTATTTCGCCCAATTCAGGCAAAGAAGTGACTTATCTGCGTTTTGCCTTTTGCGGCAAAGCCATCGCCCAACATGACAGACCTTTGGATCACGGCATCTTGCGAGCTTTGTGGATGACGTATGAAGAGATCCTAGCCTGTCAAGATAGGCACCGCAGTCCACTGATACTCCAGTGTTTACAAGATTATCTGGCAGGACAAAGAGCGCCTTTGGAATTAATGTATACCCATCCTAGTGTGATGGGAAATTGAGAAAATTAAAGCGTCGTTGACATCATTGGAAAATTCGTAGGGCGGGTGCAACCCGCGCTGCTCAGAGTAACAAATCAGCAGGAACATTCATGAGTAAAAAACGTGTGGTCATCGGCATGTCCGGTGGTGTGGATTCTTCGGTCTCGGCTTGGCTCTTAAAGGAGCAAGGTTTCGAGGTGATCGGCTTGTTCATGAAGAATTGGGAAGATGACGATAACTCAGAATATTGCTCAACTCGTGAAGATTTGATTGATGCGGTGAGCGTGGCGGACGTGGTCGGTGTGGATATCGAAACCGTCAATTTCGCCAGCGAATATAAAGACCGCGTATTCGCCGAATTTTTACGTGAATATCAGGCTGGACGCACGCCCAATCCCGATGTGTTGTGCAATGCCGAGATTAAATTTAAGGCCTTTTTAGATCATGCAATGAAACTGGGGGCGGATTACATCGCTACCGGTCACTACGCCCGCGTGCGCGAAATGAATGGCGAATTTCAGCTCATGAAAGCACTCGATGCCAGCAAAGATCAAAGCTATTTCCTGCATCGTTTAAATCAAGCGCAACTCAAAAATACTTTATTTCCGCTCGGTGAAATGAATAAAACGGAAGTGCGTAAAATCGCCGAACAAATCAATTTGCCCAATGCAAAAAAGAAAGACTCAACCGGCATTTGCTTCATCGGCGAGCGCCCTTTCCGCGAATTTTTAAATCGTTATTTATCCTATGCACCAGGCGAAATCCGCACCCCCGACGAAGAAGTGATCGGCCAACATGTGGGTCTGAGTTTTTATACTTTAGGCCAGCGCAAAGGCATAGGAATCGGTGGCATCAAATCACACCAAAACGCCGATGGTAGCAGCGACGCTTGGTATGTCGCACGCAAAGACGTTACCAACAATCGTGTGTATGCGGTGCAAGGTCACGATCATCCTTGGTTATTGTCGAATTCACTGGAAGCGGCGCAAGTGAGTTGGGTGGCGGGTCATGCGCCCGATTTGGAAAAACTGTCGGCGAAAACCCGCTATCGCCAACCCGACATGGCCTGCCGATTCAATGGCGATAATGCGCAGTTCCAATTACATTTTGACGAAGCGCAATGGGCAGTGACGCCAGGACAATCGGCGGTTTTGTATGATGGTGATGTATGTTTGGGCGGCGGCATTATTAACACGGCACAAGCGGATTAAGCCGGAATAAAATCAAGGTAACTTGAACATCTACTGAAACATCTACTGAAACATCTACTGGAACAACTTTGGAACTACTTAATATTGATTGCCTAGGCAAAGCATTACGACTAGAAGGCTCACTCGCGGGTTGGCAACAGCTTTTTTGGGACAATCAACTGGTCTCACAAAAAAATGCGAGCGCCGACACTGACGCCAGCTTTGCGCATGAGTTTGAACTTAGATCAAGTTCAAACGGTGCCGCCGCATCGACAAATTCAACGATGGGTGCCGATGGCGAAGCGAACATTCGCCCAGCTACCGAGTCCGCACAAGCATTAAAAATACGCCTAGAAACCCACTTGCAGTGGCAACCATTTTCATTGCAATATCGTCTCTCAATCAATGACAGCGAAATCGCACAAGGCCAGCGCACAACCAAAGACATAGAACGTCAGGTACCTACCCTGCCAGTGACTAACAATGAAAAACCAAGCTTGCTCGGCATGGCGTCGCTCGCTTTTAAGTTATTTAAGAGCGCGAAAGTCATCAAAGTCATCTTGGCGACCGCAACCTTAGCGGCGTATTCATGGTTGTTTTCATTTAAATTTGCAGCGGCCTTAATTGCTTGTTTGGTGATCCACGAATACGGACACATACGCGCCATGAAATACTTTGGATTGAAAACCAAGGGCATTTATCTGATCCCTTTTTTGGGTGGTCTGGCGCTAAGCGACGATAAAATTAATACGCGCTGGCAAGACGTCGTGATTTCGATTATGGGTCCGACATTTGGCCTCATCCTTTCGCTGGTTTTATTGCTGCTCTATTGGATCACAGGGAATATCTTTTTTGCTGGACTCGCCAATTTTAATGCGCTGCTCAACCTGATTAACCTATTGCCTATCTTACCGCTAGATGGCGGTCACATACTGAAGAGCATAGGCTTTTCTGTGCATGGCAAATTTGGTTTAGTCGCCATGATCGCGGGCTCCGTGCTTGGCATCCTTGGCTGTTACGCGATGGGTCTGAGTTTCATGGCATTTTTCTTGTTGATAGGCAGCATGGAAATCATGTTCGAATGGCGCATGCGACATCAAAGTCATTTATTGCCACTCGATCGCTATGGACAAATTTTTTCCGGCGTTTGGTATCTCCTCACCGCGGCCGCACTCATCGCGATCATGTGGTATTTTGCGCAAAGCGGCGATGAACTATTGGCTGCCCCTTTAAAGATATTGCAAAGCTAGTGGCTGCAAAATAAGCAAGTTTGCGGCAGCGGTGAACACGACCATAAAGAGTCATATGAAAAATTTTTATACGGTTTTATTTGCCTTCATCGCTGCAATCAGTCTTAGTGTATCAACGGCTAGCGCGAGCCAGTACGACGCGTCGAATCAAGCTGCGAGCGATGTTTCACTGCAAAAATTAGCATGGATGCTGGGTAGTTGGAGCGCCGAAAATGATCAGCAAACGATAGACGAACAGTGGTCACTACAAGCCGAATCACTACTGGGCATTTCACGCACCATGGAGGCGGGCAAGAGCAAAGCCTTTGAATTATTACTGATAGAGAAACAAGGCGATGATTTTATTCTGCGCTTACGTTTTTTTGGCCCCTCCATCGACAAAGCAACGCGTGGCAAAGAAAACCCATTGCGACTTAAAGTCATCCAAGCCGACGAGCAGACTTTGCGCTGCGAAGGCATAGACAGCGAACTTGGCACCTCGCTCATTTACAGTAAATTATCGGCGACCACGATGCAGGCACAGATCAGCAAAGTCCGAGAGGGAAAAATCGTGTGGCAGGAATCTTATCAATTCACACGCGTCCCTCAATAAGCTGGTTCCACTAGAAAAAAAGCGCCTACAAAAGTTGTTTTGTAGGCGCTTTTTTACAATCCCAGGGACTTACTTCTTCTCCTCAACTTTCTTGGCCGGTAGAAACTGTCCCATCACATCACGTTTACCACGTTCCAAATAGGGGACAGGTTTATCCATCCATTCTGGGCGCGGTTTGTTCAACAAATAGTGATCGAAAAATTCACTCATATGTACAGTGAAATGTTTGATGTTGTCACGATCCCGTAGGCCGTGCTTCTCACCGTTATAATTGAACCAGTAGGCTTCTTTATTCAGGCGACGCATGGCTGTGAAAAATTCTATCGCTTGATACCAAGGCACCGCATCATCGTCATCATTGTGCACCGTTAAGAATGGCGTTTGTACTTTATCAATCGCGAAAATCGGTGAGTTTTCTACGTACTTTGCTGTGCTATCCCATGGCGTACCACCGATGCGGCTTTGCTGTTTTTCGTATTGAAATGCACGACTGACACCAGCGCCCCAACGTATGCCACCATAGCCGCTGACCATATTCGCCATCGACGCACCTGCTTCGGCAGCGCGGAAAGTATTGGTGCGTGTGATCATATAACTGATTTGATAAGCGCCCCAGCTATGGCCTTGAATACCGACGCGTTTAGGATCGACATAGCCTTTGGCAAGCACTTGCTGCACGGCTGGCACCACCGTATCTAAAGCGCTCTTACCTGGGTATCCTGTTTTGTACACGATATCAGGGCGTAACACGATATAGCCGTTGCTCACATAACGCGTGACATTGATGTTTTGTGCTGGCGCGGGCGACACAAAGCGATGCATATTATCTGTCATCTTTTCGTAGATGTAGACCATCATCGGGTACTTCTTCTTAGGATCAAAATTCTCCGGCTTCGCCAGCAGCGCCTTGAGCTTTTTTCCATCAGCGCTGGTGTACTCTATCATCTCTTGCGTACCCCAGTTATATTGGGCTTGCTGAGGATTAGCGTAACTGATTTTCTTGGCATTAGCAAAACTCAAATCGGCGTTCCACAGGTCAGGAAACTCGGTAAAAGTCTGCTGTGTAAATAAAGTGGTGTCGCTATCTTTTGCCTTGATCAAGCCCGTGATCAACTTATCTGCGTGCACCAATTTTTTGGGTTCGGCTGGCGTTTGTAGCTGCGCGTTCAGGCTGTAATAGCCAGTCGATTGATTGATATCATGGGTCGCCGCGAGTATCCACGGCTGATCGCTAGGCAAGGCCTTAGTTTGCGGTGACTGGCGGTTATCACCTAAATGCACGTAGCGCAATTCCAATTGGTTTTTGCGTCCAAAACCTGCGGTCAAATTGCGGGTAGCCTTGCTTTGCAGATTAACTTCCCACAAGTCAAATTGATCATACAAAACCACATTCGCATCATCGGCTGACCAGCCCGCGACACCAAAGGCATTTTTGGGTTCTGGCGTATCGCGTTGGCGATTTTCGAAATGTGTTTTGATGTGTCCCGTGAGATTGGTTTTCTTACCATCAAGCGTAGCATAAGACCACCACACACTCTTATCCGCATCAAAGTTAATCATGTATTTACCTGCAGGCGAAAACTGTGGCATAAAGCGCGTCTTCTCAATCAACATCTTGGCCTGCCCATTTTGCAAATCGACTGCGTAGGCGTCGTAGTACAAACTATCCCAAGACATCAAATGACGATAAGCTAAAGTACTAATACCCATCGCAAATTGCGCATTATCGTTCAAGATCACTTGTGGGATGAGCTTATTCGCTAATTGCACAAATTTGCCGTCTGCCAGATGCACTACCGCGCGATAAGATTTTTGTTTGTCACGCTCTTGATTGACTTTCTGGACTGACTGCAGCTCTGGATCTTTCCAATGCCACAGATCCACCTTCATCGCTTCAGGTGCATTTTTTACTGCTGGCTTAGGCAATTCCGCTGTACTCAAAAACAAACGTTGACCGTCTCTACTAAAACTCATATCTGCATGTTCGCTCGGCGTCCAGCCTTTGCTCATGCCATTTGAATCTGCGTTGACTAATAAGCGCGCATCGCCGTCACCCGCGCGCCAATAGAATAAACTATAGACATTTGCGTCGGTGTTGACGTCTTTGTTGGCATCCTTAGCGCCTTTTTTCTTTGCGACTTCATCGCGGTTACTGAGCACCGCAAATTGTTTACCATCCTCATCAAAACGCAAATGCTTATAGCTGCCGGGGCCTTGCAAAATCGCTTTAGATTCAGCTGTTTCAGCAGCCCATAAATACACACCCTCAGTCGCAGCACTCACTGCTACAGCAGTATCTGATTTTGCAATCGGCTTTGCTTCTTGGGTTTGTTCTTGTAGCGCTTCCTTTTGATCCGCCTTCAATGCTTCCTTGGCGGCTTCTTTCACCGATACGGCATACGCCAGCAAGCTACCTGATTTATTCCAAATGACATCGGCGACTTCTTTGATTGACGTTTTTTTATTTTTTGCTAAATCCCAAATGATCAACTCAGTGCCAGCTTCTTTCTTTTTAGAAGCTGCTGCGGCCATCGCACCTGGCATAACTTGCTGATCTTCGTCACTGGTATCGGATAAGGTCGCCACTTCATCCGCAGCACTAGCTTCTGCAACACTAGCATCTGCTTTTGGCGCGCCATCTTTCTTCGCCTCCTTCTTCACTTCTTTTGGCGGCTCTAACAGTACGGCTAACCGACTTGGTCCCTCTTCTGCAAAACTAAAACGTTTGACGCGCTCTATGCTTTCTACTGTACCACTCGCCAAATCGATTACGCCAACGCCTGCTCTAGGTGCATCTTCTGGCTTTGTTTTCGCTTTCTTCGCTTTATCCAGCTCAGCGCGAGTCGGTGCGACAGCAAAAGCCAAATACTTTCCATCAAAACTAAATACCGGCGCATTACCTCGCGGAGCGCGCCACTCACGTCCGTCGCGCAAATTTTTGACGACAATTTCTCCATCAGACTCTTGTCCGACCAAAGCATAAGCCGCCCATTGCCCATCCCGACTCAAGATGCTATTTTGTATGCTGCGCCAATTCGCATACACGTCGTGAGTAATCAGTTTTTTTGTAGCCTGCGTCGCGTTCGCGCTGGTCACCGCCGGATCACTCGCGTT
The DNA here is from genome assembly GCA_964465175.1 of uncultured Burkholderiaceae bacterium. GTDB lineage: Bacteria > Pseudomonadota > Gammaproteobacteria > Burkholderiales > Burkholderiaceae_D > Undibacterium. The sequence goes on from CAYXJI010000047.1 coordinate 8,614, forward strand.
TTGCGCCAATGCGCTTTGTGGAACACTGAGCGCTTGCAAACCCAGTACCAATACTAAGGCCGTTGTTGGACGTAACAACCAAGGTGAGTTCAAAAAATTTCCTGTGCTCAGTACTGAATTTGGCATTTGACGCTTCATCATGCTTCCTTTATTTTTCACTGTATTTTTTCACTTTACTTCGACTTACAGGGCTTGCAGCTGCAAGGTTTTCGTCACCTTGCCTTCACCTTTTTCACCCATACCAGAACCGCTGTTTTTGCTTTCTTTCTTTAGCGCGACTAAGCGATCACCTAGCGTGCTGTATATCCATTCTTCTTCATTTTTCATTTCGAAACTAATCACCACAAAAGCACGTCCTGACACCGCTTGCGTCACGCGACTTGCCAAGGGCGTGCCATCGGCGGCTATCCAAATATTTAAATTGCCGTCGAATTTTTTCATATACTTGCGATCTTTTTCTGAGAGCTTATCGATCGACAATTCAAAATTTAATAGACGCGCTGGCTTGCCATTAAAGCTGTCCAGTTTCTCGCTTTTGTAAATGGCTTTTTCCATACTACGTGTCAAGCTGGCAGCGGCAGAAATCATCGGTCGCAAGGCCGAAGAATTTACTTCATTTAACGCAGACAAAGTAGGCGTCTTAGCCTTGCTGTCTTTTTCTTTTAAACGTTCTTCCGCCTCCAACTTTGCTAGCATCTCTTTGCTATACAAGACCTGCAGACCACGTACACCTTCTTCCACGGAAACGCTGGCAGTACCGTGCGTTTCTTCCAAATCTTTACCCTCGCCTTGACGATTCCAAGTCTTTGCTTCGACCACCGCTTTTAAAGGTGTCTGCCCTTGCAATCGTCCTAGTGCCGCCTTCAAATCCTGCAAACCATCGGCATGTGCCGTGCCACTAAAAGAGGCTAGCATTAAGGTCAAACCAAGGGCCGGAGCGAATACTGCAGTCACGCCACGCTGAATAGATTGTTTAGCATATTGCATAGATTTCCTTTTATTTGCAGACAAAATTGACTCAAGCGAATCTGATGCGGCAAGTTGCTCAGACCCAATTTTCGAGATCTAGTTCCACGATTCCTCAAGTTCGATAGGTGTTGCTGTTGAGCTTCATGAAGGCTTAAGCACCAAGGGCGAAGCCAAATAGACCAAAAGCGCCGATTGCGCATCATCGGCTGCATATTTAAGCTGGCGTTCATTCAAATGATCGGCTGCCCAATTCGAAGTCGAGACGCGCTTTGATTTTTGTAAAACTTGCGAAAAATATTTCTCGACCGCCCGCTTGGCGCCCATTTGTTTTTTGCGGCTATCGCTCAAGGCGCGCGACAAATCAAGAACATGCGCAATCCTCACGCCTAATTTATGCAGCAACCTTTGATTGTCATCCCCCAAACCAAAACCCACTTTCAAAATCGTATTTGATTCCAACACCGCTTTTAAAACTGGGGTAGCAAACTGAACTTGGGCGGCATTTAACACCGGAAAAAGAAATGCGAACTCAGTCGTCGCCAATTGAATTAAATGCGGACCGTCCGAGCTTTGCCCAACCTTAAAAATTGGCTTCGATTCGGTATCAAAACCCAAGACTTTCGCCTGCAGCAATTGCTGTTCGGCGAAGGCCAATTGCTTAGCATCTTGCACTAGACAAATTTTTGCCAAGTCTATGCCTGGATAGGCGGGTAAAGCTGGGTTGACTTCCAAATCATTGTTCATATAACTCAATCAAAATTCACTCAAAATTTAATCCAAACGCATAGCCATGCAAGCGAAGCTTAATGCGGAAAGAACACTTGCTCACCGTTCACTTTAAACCCTGCAATTTTTTTCTTACCTGCTTCGGAGGTCAGCCACACAATGAGCTTCATGGCTGAGGCGTAACGCACCTCAGGGAACTTGGCTGGATTGACCGCAATAATGCCGTAAGGATTGAGCATACGCTGGTCACCTTGCAAGACAATCTGCAATCCCGTTTTGGCTTTATAAGCAGCATAAGTCGCGCGATCACTTAGTGTGTAGGCCTGCATTTCTGCCGCCATCGTCAACACTTCCCCCATACCTAAACCCGCGGAAACGTAGGCCCCCGTTTTGGGTTTATCACCTAATTGCCTCCAATATTTTTGTTCCATCACATCGGTACCAGAATTGTCGCCACGCGAGATGAAGCGTGATTTGCTATCGACGATGCGTTTTAAGGCGGCGAGTAAATCTTTTTCTTGCTTGAGGCCTGCGGGGTCATTGTCCGGCCCGACAATCACAAAATCATTAAACATCACATCACGTCGCTGCACGCCATGTCCGGCCGCGACAAACTGCTCTTCCGCTTCGCGCGCGTGTACCAAGGCGACATCAACATCTCCATTTTTTGCCAACTCCAAAGCCTTGCCCGTACCCACAGCTATGACTTGGACTTTGATCTTGGTATCGGCTTCAAAAGCAGGTAACAACACTTTTAATAAGCCAGAATTTTCCGTGCTGGTAGTGGTCGACATTTTGATCGTCTCTTGCGCGACGGCTGGCAGGCTAAAGCTTAAAACGCCCACCAGTAAACTGATACCTACGTTACGCGCAAATGGCTTACTGATTTCGAATCTTGTCATGGTCTTCTCCTATGGATGTTTGCCGCTACGTTCTTCGATACGACCATCGCGCAATTTCACATGATGCACCGATGGTAAATTAATTAAATCTCTATCGTGACAAGCCATCACCACGCTGGTTTCTGCTGCGACTAGCGTGGGAATCAGCGCGATGATCTGCTCGCGCGCGTGACCGTCTAAATTGGCACTAGGTTCGTCTAGTAACAACAGCCGTGGTTGCAAAATTTTGGCACGCGCCAAGGCGATTTTTTGCTTTTCACCACCCGACAATCCCTGCGGTAAGCGATCGCGCAAATCCCATAAGCCGGCCCAGAGCAGCGCTTGCTCGGTGCGCTCAGCGATATCCGCTTTGGCATAGTGCCGCACCCGCAAGCCATAAGCGATATTGTGCGCAACGCTCATTTGAAACATCATCGGATGCTGATGCACATACACAATAGCATCCCGCATCGCGGCCGGATAGGGTCGCGCGTCTTGCACCTGTCCCATAAATTGCCAGGCTAAGACATCGGCTTTTTCCAAACCCGCCAAAATGCGCAAAAAGACCGTTTTACCAGCGCCATTCATGCCCGTCAGTACATAGGCACTGGATTGCTGTAATTGAAAATTTTCAATTGCGAGTAAAGGCCTGTCGGCAAAGGATTTGCGCAATTGATCGATCGCCAACAAGGGAGGCAAAGCGATTTCTCTTAAATTCATAAGGCGCGTCCAGATTCACCCGCATCACCTTGCAAAAACAAGAGTATGGCATTCATGAGCAAGGCACTCAACAACAACACTATGCCAAGCGCAATGCCCTGTGCGAACTCGCCTTTACTGGTTTCTAGCGCAATGGCGGTAGTCATGGTGCGCGTTTCACCTGCGATATTGCCGCCCACCATCATGGCGCAGCCGACTTCTGAAATCACGCGCCCAAAAGCGTGAACCACGGCGGCCAATACCGCAAAACGCGTTTCGCGCAATACCGTGAGCATCACTTGCCATGGCGACGCGCCTAGACTAATCGCGGTTTCAGCCAAACGCGGATCGCAAGCCTGCAGCGCCGTAAACACAAATGCAATTAAAATAGGTAGGGCAATCAGTACCTGCCCCAATATCAGGGCTTTGCTGCTAAATAACCAATGCCACGCACCAAGATAACCTTGGCGCGATAAGAGTAAATACAATAAAAGTCCGATTAAGACGGTGGGAAAAGAGAGGCTGGTTTGCAGCAACCAGATCAATGTACGACGACCGGTAAATCGAGACGAAGCGAGTCGATAGGCACACACAAGAGCCAACGGCGTGGCGATCAATAATGCGAGTAATGCAGTGCGCAAAGAGAGCGCAATAATCTGCCACAAATCAGCATCAGCAGAAGTCAACAGCAACACAGCTTGCCAAAAATTGTCCAGCAAATTCATCAAATACTCACAGTAAACTAGGCTTAGTCGCCATCATAGTGAGTCATAGCAGAAAGTGCAACGAAGGCCGCAGATACAACAAGGCGATCGCATCAAGGAATGAATTTAAAACCTCTCAACTCAGCGGCATAGAGACATAGAGGTGTAGAGAAGTAAAAAAAGGCGACCCCAAGGCCGCCTTCTTCACGCTTACATCGACATTCAGCGCTGCGTTCACAGCTTGTGCCACCGCTGCTGTCAAAATAAGTTACGATGCTAGCGCCGCATTAAGGCGCGTTGCCTTTGCGGGTCACGCTGCCTGAACCGCCGATTGACTTGGTGACACGTGGATCACCGTAATAATTCACGTTACCTGAGCCACCAATACTGACAGCTAAATTATCCGTCGCCCAAGTGCTTGCTGTGCCAGAACCGCCTATGCTAATGCGCACATCTTTTGCCGCCAATTTCGCCATATCCAACTCGCCCGAGCCACCTATCGCGCCAGACACTTGCGGTACGCTACCGCGCGCCGTAAAACTGCCGCTACCGCCTATGCTTACTTTCAATGTTTCTGCTTTCAAATCAGCAATATCGAGATCACCCGAACCGCCTACCCGCAATTTCAAATCGGTGCTTTGTAGCTTATCGCTTTTTACGCTACCGGAACCTTCCAGGGCGATATCGTCGATATTTTTGAAATTCACCACGATAGTCAAGTTGCGCGTCTTAGGATACACATTTTTTTCTTTGGAGCGAATCTTCAAAGTATTAGCTTCGACCACGACCTCCAACATCGCTTGAATATTGTCGTCGGTCTCTATCCAAACCCCTTCTTGTGTACCTTGTTTCAATTCAACTTTACCGGAAACTGAAATCTGTATCGCACGAAAATCTTTGACCGCGCGCTCTTGCTTCACAATTTTGCCTGAGCCCTCAACCCCCTTGCCCCACCAATTTCCCCAGTCAGCACTCGCTGGTAAGGCGGTAATAATTAAGGCCGTTGCAAGCAGGCTGCGACGCAGTGTTTGATGATTCATGATGCTCTCCATTGTTACTGTAATTTCGGAATTGGTGCTTATTTGAAACTTATTTAA
>CAYXJI010000047.1:13699-15495 GCA_964465175.1 uncultured Burkholderiaceae bacterium
AAAGAAAACAAACCGTACAAAATTAAGAAAGGGATCATGAGCGGCAATAAGGCAATGGCGAATGAACCTAACACCGCCCCCAACACCACCACCAGCACCACAGCAACCATCGCCAACACCAAGCCAGTCACACTCAAAGCAAAAAACAAGGCCACGAAACCAATCAAGCAAGCTAATACAAAGCCAGTGAAACCGCCGATATCGCCGATTTCTTCACCATGGATCACGATATGTGAGGTGTCCATAGAAAAATAGCTAATCAACATTAAACTAAAAATAATGGCGATAGCAATACCGATTTTTTGTGTCGTCGTTTTCATTTTATTCCCCTTAGTAGATTTAAATTTACTGCAACAAGATGTGTTTTGTTTTGTTTTGCTTTGCTTTGCTTCGCATTTGCTTCTCTGATGGCTGCAGTGTAAGCAAGCCGATTCAAGCGCACCAGTGGATTGCGACAGAATGCAAAAAAAGGGGTTTAGAGCGTCACTTCTTACCGAATTTAGCGGCTTTAGTTCGCTTTGTTTTTCACACGCTCCTCAGTTGCGACCGCTGCGGACGGTCTTTGCCGCTTCATCTGCTTCAAGTAGACCAACAAATCGTCCAAATCTGCTGCAGAAATCGCTTTTTCGTCAAATCCGGGCATCAATGCTTGCTTCCAACTGCGTACCGAGGCCGGCAGGCGTATTAATTGCCGCAAATATTTTTCTTGAAAATACTCTGTAGGATTCAAGGGCAGGTTCAAATCAGGACCAATTGCCGCATCCCCACCGCCATTCATGGTGTGACAAACCGCGCAATTCTTGACATAGATCTGCATGCCGCGCATAGCTTGCTGATAATTCCCGCCCACACTAGCACTAGCAATTGGAATTATTTGCGGATAACGCTGCGTCAAAGTGGCCGCGATACTGATCGTCGCAATTTGATAAGGCCATTGTTCCCCACTAATATTGCCCGCCTCGGGATTGAGCCAAACCAGATAAAAAGGCCCGGCGCTAGCAGCCTTGGCGGGATTGTCGAGGCTAAGCGCAGGCCAAGCCTGGTCGGCGGGTTCAATCGCCAAATACGCTTGCGCTTTTCCAGCAAGATCAGCGCCCGCAATATTCGCCACAAATCCGTCCGAGGCGACAAATTGCACAGACTGATACTGGGCGACCTGTGGCAATAAACGCGCAATCGGGACTGCGCGATAAGTCATGCTGCGCTTGTAGGCAGAATCTTTTGCAATATGAAGGTCCTGCGCCTGCGCCAACAAGGCTGCACGAGTCCAACGCTGTATTTGATCACCGCTCCTGAAGACCAAAATCGGCTCTTGTGCGGCAACGGTACCGGCAGCAAAAACAGCACTCAGCCCCATCACCAGGAACACTGTCGTTTTTCCCAAAAAATGACCTAGCTTTAGCATAGAAATCCTCAAAGAAATAATGTGATGAAGAAGAAAACCGCCCATCATAAGTTCAAACTAGGCATTTAGAGTGAAAAGCTAAAGCAAAGCCACAGAATCACGCTAAAAAAAGGTTAAAATCGAAGGTTTATAAAATCACCCAGTTCCGCGCAACAACTTTTAGCTAGCGTGTGCAACTTGAGTAACCATCCAGCAAAAAAGGCAGAAGAGCTATGCTCACTTTTCAACAAATTATTTTGACATTGCAAGACTATTGGGACAAACAAGGTTGCGCCCTGTTACAACCGATCGATATGGAAGTGGGTGCAGGCACCTCGCACACTGGGACTTTTTTACGCGCAATTGGCCCTGAGCCTTGGCGCGCCGCCTATGTCCAGCCTTCACGCCGGCC
>CAYXJI010000048.1:0-15421 GCA_964465175.1 uncultured Burkholderiaceae bacterium
GCGCCAGCCGACATGAATGCATTTTTGGCTGAACGCGCTGCGAATAAGGGATTGCTCAATGCAGTCAAAGAAATTTTAGGTGGCTTCTTCAAAATGCCGAAGACCATGATACAGCTCGCGGTCGTGCAGTTTTTTACTTGGGTGGCCTTGTTTGCGATGTGGGTCTATACCACGCCTTCCATCGCGTCTGGTGTTTTCCAATCGACCGATGCGCAATCCAGTGCTTTTCAAGAAGCGGGCAATTGGGTCGGCATCATGTTTGCGATGTATGGCGGCGTCTCAGCAATTGCTGCTTTCTTATTACCGATGTTGGCGAAAGTCACCAGTCGCAAATTGGTACATCTGCTCTGTTTAGTCATTGGTGGATTAAGTTTAATCAGCCTATTTGCAATCACCACAAAAGAGATGTTGTTACTGCCCATGGTCGGCGTCGGCATAGCGTGGGCAAGTGTGTTGACCATGCCCTATGCGATTTTGGCTGGTGCTTTGCCCGCAAATAAAATGGGTTACTACATGGGCCTGTTTAATTTCTTCGTCGTGATTCCCCAGATCGTGGCAGGCGTGGTGCTCGGCGCGATCTTGAAACACTTCTTTGCCAACCAATCGGTCAAAGTCCTGATGTTAGGCGGCGCATGCATGGTGTTAGCAGGTGTGTTGACTTTGTTTGTGCAGGATGATGCTGAGAAAGTCGCTGCTAAATAAATAGATTGCTAGACTTATTGTTGCTGTTGAGGGGTTTTCGATTGTTAACTCCATAGCGGGGTGAAACCTGCGCTGCTTAAGTGCTCGACGCTCTGGCGGCGCGGGTTTTAGCCATCCTACCAATTTACCTCCTTAGCCCCATCATGGATGAATAGGAATTTTTATGTTTCGCAAGACTTTGATTTGTTTGTCGCTACTGAGTTTGATGCAATATGCCGGAGCATCGTCGGTTGGCAAGAATAAGCAAAAACCCTTCTTATGGAAAAACGCGACCGTCTATTTTTTACTCACAGATCGCTTTCATAATGCCGATAAAAAGAACGATTTGGCCTACGGGCGCAAAGCCGATGCTGCGCCTTTGCGTGGGTTTATGGGGGGCGATTTACAAGGTGTGATCGCGAAAATTCAGGACGGCTATTTTAGCCGTTTGGGTGTGAATGCCTTGTGGATCACGCCACCAGTGGAACAAATCCATGAAGGCACCGATGAAGGCACGGGTAAGTCGTATGGTTTTCATGGTTATTGGGCCAAAGACTTTACCAAGGTGGACGCCAATCTCGGCAGCGAAAAAGATTTCAAAAAGCTCGTCGAAGTCGCGCATCAACATGGCATACGCATCTTGTTCGATGTGGTGATGAATCATATCGGACCTGTGACGGCGACGGATACGGTGTGGCCCGCAGATTGGGTGCGCACTGAACCGACTTGCGATTACAAAACCGCCGATGGTGCGATTAAATGTACGCTGGTTAAAAATTTACCCGACATCCTTACCGAGAGCGATAAGGCGGTCGATCTACCGCCGCAGTTGGTGCAAAAGTGGAAGCAAGAAGGTCGCTATGAGCGTGAAGTGAAAGAGCTGGATGCCTATTTTGCGCGCACTGGTTTCCCACGCGCACCGCGCTACTATTTGATGAAATGGCATACCGACTGGATACGACAATACGGCATTGATGGTTTTCGCGTCGATACCGTGAAACATGTGGAAGCAGCGGTTTGGAAAGAATTGAAACAAGAGGCGAGTATCGCGTTTGAAGAGTGGAAAAAAGCGCATCCAAAACAGAAGCTCAGTGATGACGCTTTTTTCATGACTGCTGAAGCCTATAACTATCCTATCAGCGATGGTTTGCTGTTTAGAATGGATGGCGGTAGTCGCATCAATTATTATGCGAACGGCTTTGATAGCATGATTAATTTCAGTTTCAAATCGGATGCGCAGCAAGATTACGAAACCCTGTTTAGTCGCTATGCCAACTACTTGCAACATGATCTCAAAGCCTATTCAGTGTTGAACTACATTAGTTCGCACGACGATAGTAGTCCCTTCGATCCCGCGCGTCAGCGTCCATTTGAATCAGCGACCAAGTTAATGTTAACCCCGGGCTCTGTGCAGATTTATTACGGTGATGAAATCGCGCGCTTGCTCAATATCGCCGAAGCTCAAGGTGATGCTAAATTGCGTTCTATGATGGATTGGTTCGTGCTGCAAACAAACCAGCCGCTAGCTGTACAAACTAAGCAGATGCCGTACACGGTCAAAGATGCGCCGACTTATCGCGACTTGCTCGCGCATTGGCAAAAATTGGGGCAATTCCGTGCCGCGCATATTGCCGTCGGCGCGGGTGAGCATCAACAGCTTTCAGCCGCACCTTATATCTTTAAGCGCAGCTATCAAAAAGACGGTGTGCGTGATCAGGTTGTCGTGGCGCTCGATTTGCCCTTGGCAACAACACATACGATTCCTGTTGCATCCGTGTTCCAGGATGGTGAGCGCTTAAAAGATTACTATTCCGGGCTAAGCGTGATAGTGCGATCTGGCAAAGTGACGCTGACAGGCACGCACTCGATGATACTTTTGGGTAAGCCATGAAACCATTTCTCCACTACTCACTACCCGCCGGCTTACTCAGCGTCGCATCGATGCTTGTGTTCAGTGTCTCCGCTCACGCGCAAAATCTACAGCGCCAATTGCTTCAAGTGGAGTACGGCCACTCACATTTAACGCTGACAACCAATGATGGAGAATATCGCATACGGCCTTATTCGACCGAGGTTTTTGAAACGCAATTTATTCCCAAAGGCGAAGTGATTGCGCCCTTTGATCGGCAATCGCATGCTGTGGTGGCGCAGCCGCAATTGGTAAACAAAATGCAGTTTCAAGAGACCGCTCAGCAAATTGAGTATGCGAGCGCAGGCATCTCGGTGCGCGTACAAAAATCGCCGTTTCAGATCAGTTATTTTTATCAGGGAAAATTGCTTACTTCCGAAAAACTCGGTTACGAGAAAATTGATACTGTCGAAAAAAACAAAGAGCGCATAAGTTTTAATTTGGACGAACAGGAAGCCTTGTACGGTGCTGGTGCACGTGCGCTAGGCATGAATCGTCGTGGTCATCGTCTGCCTTTATATAACAAAGCGCATTATGGCTACGAAGAGCTATCGAGCCAAATGAATTTTTCGATTCCGCTGGTGTATTCCTCCAAAAAGTATGGCATCCATTTTGATAATGCTGCGATAGGCACGCTCGACCTCGACAGTAAAAAAGATAATTCGCTCAACTACGAAACCATCGGTGGACGTAAAACTTACCAAATCATCGCGGGCAAAGATTGGGCAAGTATCCTTAGGAATTACACGCAGTTAACTGGACGCCAGCCTTTGCCGCCACGCTGGGCTTTCGGTAATTTTGCCAGTCGTTTTGGTTATCATTCGGAAGCCGAAGCACGTAAAGTGATTGCGCAATATCGGGCTGAAAACATTCCTGTCGATGCGATTATTTTTGATCTGTATTGGTTCGGTAAAGAAGTCAAAGGCACGATGGGTAACCTGGCCTTTGATCGAGATCATTTCCCTAATCCTAAAACGATGATCGCGGATTTTAACCAGCAAGGCGTAAAGACCGTGCTCATCACCGAACCCTTTATTTTGACGACATCGAATCGTTGGCAAGAGGCGGTACAAGAAAAAATTCTGGCGACCGATGGCGCAGGCAAGCCGTTTGCTTACGATTTTTATTTTGGAAATACTGGCTTGATTGATCTGTTTCAACCCAAGGCACGTGATTGGTTTTGGACTATTTATAAAGACTTGGCAGAGCAAGGTGCGGCAGGTGTGTGGGGCGATTTGGGTGAGCCAGAAGTTCATCCTGCTGAATTGAAGCATGCCGATGGTCAACTCAGTGCCGATCAGGTGCACAATATTTACGGCCACGAGTGGGCGAAATTGGTGGCGCAGGGCTATCAAAAAGATTTTCCGACTCAGCGCCCGTTCATCTTGATGCGCGCGGGGTATTCAGGCTCGCAGCGTTTTGGTTTGATTCCTTGGTCGGGCGATGTGAATCGTACTTGGGGTGGTCTGCGTTCGCAACCAGAGATCGCGCTGCAAATGGGCATGCAAGGTCTGGCGTATATGCATTCGGATTTAGGTGGTTTTGCCGGTGCGAATTTGGACGACGAGTTGTATGCGCGTTGGTTGCAATATGGTGTGTTTCAACCCGTCTTCCGGCCACATGCGCAGGAAGAGGTGGCTTCAGAACCGATCTTTCGCGCGGAAAAAGCCAAGCAGCTAGCCAAAGCCGCGATCGCATTACGCTACCGTTTGCTGCCCTATAATTACACTTTGGCCTTTGACAATCAGCAGCAGGGCTTGCCTTTGATGCGACCTCTATTTTTTGCCGAGCCGGATAATCCACAATTACGCGCGCATTCAGCTTCGTATTTGTGGGGGAATGATTTTTTAGTGCAGCCAATTCTGCAAGCAGGTCAGCAGCAAGCGGATGTCGTGTTTCCTAAGGGGACTTGGATTGATTTTTATAGTGGTCAAGTTTATGTGGGTGGCGCTAGTCATACTGTGAAAGTGAGTGAAGAGCATATTCCTGTGTTCGTGCGCGCGGGTGCATTTATCCCTATGGCGAAACCGATGCAAAGCACCCAATTTTATAACGAGAACGCTTTAGACCTGCATTACTATCACGATGCTGCCATCGCCCGCAGTCAGGGTAGCATGTATGAGGATGATGGACTGACAGCGCAAGCTTACCAACATGGCCTCTACCGCATACATCGCTTTGCAAGTGATTTTCAAAGACATAGCAAAGGAAGATCCTCACTGCAGATTCGTATCAGGCAGCAAAACGGGAACAAGATGCATGCGGCTAACAAACACATAGATTTGCATGTACATCAGGTCGATCAAGCACCGAAGCGCGTGAGCGTGAATGGAAGGGCGGTGAAATTTGTATGGGATGCGACTACGAATTTACTCAGCGCACAAATTCGCACGAGTGCGACAGCAACGAATTTAATTCGTGTGAATTGGTAATGCCGCTATGCTGATTTGGTGAAATGCGGTATCTGCAAAAGCGAGGTATAAATTTCTTGTCCTGCATGCGCCATCCCATTACACTTCATTTTTTGTAAGTCGCTTGTCGTTATCCATACTGAATTGGCACTATGAATCTGAAAAGTTTGGCACAAAATCTCGGCATCTCAGAAACCACGGTGAGCCGCGCTTTAAACGGTTATCCCGAAGTAAGTGAGCGCACGCGACAACGCGTGTTGGCCGCAGCTGAGCAGTTTGGTTATCGCCCCAATCCCATGGCGCGTAGTTTGGCATCCGGACGAACCAATGTGGTGGGCATTATCCATCCCTTGGTCGCCAATGACTTAGCCGACCCGATGTTCATGCAAATCGTCGGCGGCATGGTGGAAGCACTGGAAGCACGTCAGATGGATTTGGTGATGGCGCCGGTCTCGCCCGCCAATGAATTGCGCTCTTACGAGCACATGGTCAAAGAGCGTCGCGTTGATGGTTTGATTGTTGGACGAACTAAACTCTACGACGAGCGCGTCGCCTATCTCGCCAAGCAAGGCCTGCCGTTTGTGGCGCATGGACGTACTCGCGTGAATGAACCACATGCCTGGTTTGATTACGACAATGAGAGCGGTATGCGGGTCGCGGTGGAACATCTGTTGGCGCATGGTCATCAGCGTATCGCTCTATTGAGCGCACCACTAGAAATGAATTTTGCCCGTCAACGCTATGACAGTTTTCAGCAAGTGATGCGCGCCGCGGGATTACCTCCGAATCCCGAATATCTCAAAGATAATTCCAACGACAGACGTGGTGGCTACGCCGCCATGCAACAGCTCATCAGCAGCGCCACACCACCCAGCGCAGTCATCGTTGACAACCACATGGCGGGTGTCGGTGCGATGCGTGCCTTGCTTGATGCGGGTGTCGCTATCGGCAAGCAAATGTCGATTATCGTCTGGGGTAAAATGGAAGATTCCTTGGCGGGCTATAAAGTCACGACCATAGAGCAGCCGAATCCAGATTTGGCCGGAAAAAAAATGGTAGAGATGCTGCTCGCACTGCAAAACGGCGCCGCACCCTCTGATCTGCAAGTCTTGTGGCAACCAATATTAATCGCCGGTGAGACTGTTAACCAAAATCGACTTTAGAACTATGAGAGATACATTTAAACAAAAAATGATTGCCGTATGTGATCAAAAAATTGCACAAAAAGGTGACAATGTAGGTCTGTCTTTCTATGCTTTTTTCGCGAATAAAAACGATGACCCAGAGCTCCTCATGGAAGCCGCTACGTGGTGGATCATGACGCATCGTTTGGATCATTTTGAAAAAGCAGTAAAAATTAAACAGATGGTCGTCGCAGAAATGACCTAATGGCGTTTGAGCAGGTGTTGAGGTCTCTGATGTTGCGTGTGCTTACTTTGTGTAATAGCATTATCTAATTTTCTAAACTAGACCGAGCTAACTTAGTCATTTTTAATCATTTTTTCGCGACGCTATGCTAAATCTCTCCAATTTCTATTTGATCGCAGGTGCAGGTTTGACGACGATTGCCGCCTTATTGCATTTCGCTTGCATTCTGTTTGGTGCGCCTTTGTATCGCTTTTTAGGCGCAGGTGAAGCCATTGCGATTATGGTAGAGCGTGTGCATTTAAGGCCACACATAATGGCATTATCGATAGGCGGTGCATTGCTAGTCTGTGCGGCCTATGCTTTGTCGGCAGCGGGCCTGATTATGCGTCTCCCTTTGTTACCTTGGGTTTTGTGCGGGATCATCGCCGTGTTTGTTTTACGTGGCGTGGCCTTTCCCTTGTTGATGCCATTTTTTCCAGGTAATGGGTTGACATTCTGGCTGATTAGCTCAGGCGCATGCTTGCTGATTGGCCTTGTGCATTTTTTGGGTTTGCGTCAAATATGGAGTCAACTCCTATGAAAAACGATCGTGTAAACGCCTTGTTGCAAGACTTGAGTCTGGTCAATGAAGACAACTATGCCTTAGTGCAGGCGGTGCGGCAGTTGGTTTTACGCTTGGGAAAAGAAGTGACTGAGGAAGTGAAATATGGTGGCATACTTTTTTCGGGATCACAGGCGTTTTGCGGCGTGTTTGCGTATGCCAAACATATCTCCTTAGAGTTTGGCGACGGGGCGAGTTTACCCGACGCTTACGGTTTTCTAGAGGGCAAGGGCAAGCAGCGTAGGCACATCAAACTTACTACCTTAGATGATTTGAATACTCGGCAAGCTGCACATTATGTGCAATTAGCTTATGCCGCTACAGTGACTTAAATTGTCGTAATTTGCCGCCACTTTCTCTTTTGTGAGTGAATTGCTTGAACGCTCAAGATATCAATATTAGCGACGCTATTATGCCGACACAAGTCCACCTACCCACCAAAGACTATCTTATTTTGTCAGCCAATGGTGACGTGAAAACGGTGCCCGGAGGCGCTGCATTTTGGGCTCTGCCTGAAGCACAAATCGATGCTTATGGTCGCGATTGGTTAGTCGCTGAATTTGAGTTTGATACCGATTGGCCGAATTGGGAGATGCATCCCAACGCGGATGAATTGGTGTATGTGCTAACGGGTGAAGCGACAGTTTTGTTAGAACAAACATCGGGCGTGGAACGCATACACGTGCAGGCACCGGGTCTAGTTCGTGTACCACGCGGCATCTGGCATACCGCAAAAATACACAGCGCCGCACGGTTTTTACACATGACTATGGGGGCTGGAACGCAATTGCGCGCGGTTTAAACTGACAGCAATGGCTCAGGGGAGCCAACGCCATAGCCCTGCGCATAATCGACGCCCATGTTGGTGAGTAGGTCGACGATGGCTTGATTTTCGGCGAACTCTACTATTGTTTTTAATCCCATCACGTGAACGATGGTTTTAACCCAGATTTTCCATTGGGCGCACCTGCGGTGCTATTGGCGCCTCATTCGCATCAAAACACGCTCGAAAAGGGCATCCGTCTTCATCGCAAATCCTAATGGAAATTCTGAATTTAAACTATTTTTAAACTACTGCCTGACAGATTGGTCGAAAATGATGCGTCTTCCGGCGTAGCTAATTGGGCGATATAGTTTAATGCCTGGTGAATAAGCCAGCGGTCAATGTCTGACATCACGCCATAGCGCTCGGCGGCTGGAATGAATGCCATGGGCGGAATAACTGCTCCTTCTAGATCGACTAATCTGAGCAAAATTTCTACGTGAATTGGAATAGGCGCACTCGTATCCTCGATAACGTAGATCGTCCCGCTGCGGCTGAACTCGGGCATACACAAGCTCAATGGCATGTTTATGCCTAATGAAGGCCAAGGCTTCTGGCCTTGTCGATTTTGCGTAAGCCCTATTACAAAACCGCGCGTAGCGGCAATAATTGCATGAACCAGACTTTAAGGCGTTTACTACGTCCAACGAATTGATCGGGATCATCTTGTTGCGCATCCCAGCTATTTCCCGCCTTCATGTCCAGACGAATCGCATCGGCCAACTGTGTTGCGAGTTGTTCGTGATGAATGATGACACCGACTTCAGTATTCAAATTTTCTGAACGTGGATCAAAATTGAAAGTACCAATGTAGGCGATTTTTCCATCGATGACCATGGATTTCGCATGCAAGCCAAACACCGCAGGTTTAAATTTATCTATCACCGGAGAGCTCAAAAGTTTGCCACGGCTCTCGGCATCAGGTCGAAACTCAAAAATCTTGACGCCCATCTTGAGTAATTCTTCGCGTTGATTGCGATAGCCACTAAAGGCTTGCAAATTATCGGTGGAGGCCATGGAATTGGTGTTGACCATAATCTTGACACCGCGCTTTAAGGTCTCTTGTATCAGCGCTTTGGCTTTGTCGGATAGCACTAAATATGGTGATTGGATGATGATTTCTCTTTGTGCGCTACGCACCAAGGTAGCTAAAGCGCGCGCGCTATCGCCTCCGCCTTGCAATCCTTCCTGCCGATTTTTACCTGGGATATCGTGAATAAAATCGACCTTGGTCCACACCAATTCGCGTGCAATGCGTTCAAACGATTGTGGTATTTGGCGTATCGCTTGTTTGAGTTCGGGGGCAAAATTATCGTCTTGATTCGCGTAAACGTGCAACTGCTGGTAGATGGTTTGCAATTCTTGATCGCTGACATCGACTTTGTTTTGCATGAAGCGATGCGTGGCGAAAATGCGCTCGACGGGAACACTTAATTCATGTTTCCAAAAATTCTCAAAATTGCTTTTCACTTGGGTCACCGCGTCGCCGAGTATCAGTGCATCGCGATCTCTAAAATTCGATTCATGGTGAAAGTTAAAATATTCGCTCGCCATATTTCTGCCGCCGGTGATGGCGACTACACCATCCACGACAAACACTTTGTCATGCATGCGTTGATTGGCGGATTTGAAATCGGCGACGATATTCCATAGTCTTTGTCCTAGATTGGTGCCAACGCGATGCTTGGGATTGTAAATGCGAATTTCGACATTCTCGTGTTTGGCCAATGCGAGCAAAGTTTTGTCGGCGGCATCGATCAATAAATCATCGACAATCACACGGACTCTGACGCCACGATTGGCGGCACGGATGAGTGCTTCGGAGGCCAAAATGCCAATATTATCGTTGCTCCAGATGAAGTATTGAACTTCAATACTTGCGGTTGCGTGGTCTGCCAGCCACGCGCGCGCTAGCAAGGCCTCTATGCCATTTTCCAAAATATAGGCACCCGTCAATTGCGGATACGCCGCAGTCTGCTCTTTGATAAAGGCGGGCAAAGACCAAGTTTTGGGGTTTTCACCTGCTGGCAATGGCAGGCTAAATTGTGCGCTGCTGGATTGCTCCTGACTTAATTTTACGTTGTCGTAAATCGCTGTTGGTTCGGGGGTGGGGCGATCCAAATACCAAAAAATCGCCAGTAGGCTGGCAATGACAAGATTAAGTTTGAGCTTGCTGGAGGGTGACATAGCGTATTGGGTGAAATGCGTGTAAGCGCGTATTTTAGTTGGTTTTGCTAACTTTAAGTCATGTCATCTCGACTTGTTTGCGATGGAGAGAAGTGTCGCATTGAGATACTTTTCATTTCCATTTATAGAACTTTGCAGTCGAAAGTTTGCATTCGCCAAATGGAAAGGCATGCTCTCGCTTGCTGTTGAACACCAGCTAGTAGGCAAGTTGTCTAACCAATTGAGAGAGGGTGAATATGAAGGTGCAAACGAGTGTGAATGAAAATGCAGCGAGTCAGGCAGTCGCTACTGGTCTTGAGACGGCGCCAGTAAGCGCAGCCTTTGTATTGCAAGCACCTGAGGTGATTGCACCTGTGTCAGATGGCATGCTGCAATCAGCGCTGCCTTTGTCTGCGGATTTACAGATGGCAGTGGAAGCGCAGCTTGAACAATTTATGCAGGGGCTACTGAGTGAGGATGTGCAAAGCGATGCGTTTAGACAGCGCCTAGATAGTGCATTTTCTTTGGGGCGTGAGGAGATATCTATCGCCTCGGGTTTGATGCAAGGGCAGTTATTGCAAGCCAATTTTATTGGTATGGAAGACAGTCCCGCCTTCAAGGCCATACAAGAAATGCGCGGCCATCTCGATGCCTTAAATCCTGGCAAAGAAGGCGATCTATTTCAAACACAACGGTTCTTGGGCTTCATCCCTTACGGCAATAAATTGCAAAGCTATTTCCGTAAATATCAAAGTGCATCAGCACAATTGCAAAAAAGTATGCAACAACTGTACACTGCGCGGGATGACATGCAAAGGGAAGTCATCGATATCGAAGCGACGCGCCTCAAACTGTGGGATGCAATGCAAAAATTACGTGCTGCGATGCATTTTGCCGAGAATTTGGATACGCGTTTGGCGCAGCGCGTTGCCGTGCTCAAAGCCAGCGATAAGCAGCGCGCTACCGCTTTGGAGCAAGAAGTCTTGTTTTATGTACGTCAAAATTTACAAGACATGTTGACCCAGCAAGCGGTGTGTACCAATGGCTATTTGGCTTTGGAGGTCTTGAAGAAAACGGGACGCGAGATGATGAATGGCTGTAGTCGTGTCGCTAGTACCGGGATGAGTGCCTTGGCCGTGGCGCAAACGGTGGCACGTGCAACAGGCAATCAAATCAAGGTGATGGATGCCTTAACGGGCATCAATCGTACGATAGAAAATCTGTTGACGGAAACAGGGCATCAGCTTAATCAGCACACCGAAAAAGTCGGACAATTTGCGCAGAATCCTATGCTAGGCATTGAGAAGTTGAAGGAGATGTTTGAACAGACTTTTAAGGCGATGGATGCAATGGATAGTTTTCGTAGTAAGGCCATCGATGTGATGGGGCAAAACAATGTGATACTCCAGCAGCAGTGTGCCAAGGCAGAGAATTACATTGACCGTCATCGTCAGCAGCAAGCGCGTGAAGTCGCTAGCTCGGCGATCAGTGGTCCAGTTCGTTTGTAAGGTTTGATTAGTAAGTTTGATTAGTAGGTTTGATCAGTAAGCTTGGCGCAGTGCTTAGGAACTACCTACTGAAGTGTGCAGGGCGGAATTTTTTAAAAAAGGAGAAATGGGAATGGCAACACAATACATTATGCAACGTGATACCAATGGATGGCGCTTACAAGTGTGGTTGTCTTTTGCGCTGGCAGTTTTGGCCTGTGGTGGCGGTGTAGTACAACTGCCTGGGCAGGAGCTAGATAGGGCGTTCTTAGCATTAGGTTTGTTCTTTAACCTGTTTGCTAGTTTTGCCGTCGCCAAGACGATACGCGATAATCGCGATGGGCAGATAGATACGGCGTCTTGGGTAATGACAGTCTGGGTGGCTTTTTTTGCCGCAGTCTCATTAACCGCCTGGGGTTTATGGCGTATGAATATTCCGGTTTGGGAAAAAAGTTATATGTTGGTGAGCTGGTTGTTTTTGGTTAGTACCAGTTTTACTTTGGCAAAAACCTTGCGCGATGCACATGAAGTGATTTTGATGGAACGCGCCAATGTGCAAGTCGACGCGGTGCGCTCATAAAGCAAGGGCGCGACATTCTAATCGCTAATTAATCTTAGTTAGCTTAGCTTGATTTTTCTTCTAAGAATCGCTGCTGTAGCACCAGTTGCTCAGCAGCGATTTTTGTTAACTTTGACTCGCGTTTGTCTAATTCTCCAGACAAAAGCAATAATTGTTGTCGCAATAAATCATCGGCGGTGTGATGTGCGGTGATGAGTTGACTCGCACGTGCTGGTGCAGGAACCAATAAGTAACTCTGTAAACTATCGGGTAAATAGCGCTGCAAGGTTTCTCTCAAATAATGCTTATTTTCTGGCTCAATAGCGTCGCTTAATGCGGTCTGATTTGCAAACTGTGCGATGCGCACAATTTGCTGTTTGATTCCATGTAGTTGTTGCGCTATGTCGGCAGGTAATGCCTCACCAACCTGCGCTAAGGCTCGGTCAAACGCTAGTAATGACGCTTCGTCAAAGAATAGAGTGCCAGATTGATGTGGCGTCGAATGGGGTGCTGATTTTCTATACGCATACCAAGCCAAGCCTACTCCAAAGACAAGACCTGCGCCTGCTAAGCTTGCCATGCTTAGCGATTGTTGTATCCCCGCGAGTAAGGCCGCCACGCTCGAGGTCGTGACCAACATCGCCGCAACGACGGTGCTAGGCGTGATGCTAGTGTGCGCTGTACGTCTGGGCGCGGCGCGCAGTTGCTCGATCAAAGGTGGGCCAAAACGATGCTTGTTTTTCAAACTCGCTATTCTCCCATGAAGCATGGGGGATACCGTGATTGGGGGCGGCGCTTGCTTCGCGCTGGTGCGTAAATTCACCGGCTTATTGGAGGCGACATAGTTGGGATCTAGGCTCATGGTGGTGCGTGTGATGTGATGTGATGTGATGTGGCAATCGCAGTGTGTTTGCTGGGCGTTGTAGAAGGGTGATAGACGCCAAAAAATCAGAAGCTCAGAAGCGCAGAGACCAGCATAGAAGACCACAAGGTCTTTGGCTTTTCTCTGCGAGTCTGTACCTGCTTGTTGAAGAGCTTGCGCTTAGTTTGCGCTTAGTTTGAACTTGGTTTCAAGCTATTCAGCAATCCCCCATTGCGACAACATCCAGGCAAAATTAAATGCGCCTTCTTTAATCGCATCATAGCGACCTGATGCACCGCCATGGCCTGCGGCCATATTGGTTTTTAAGAGTAGGGGATTACTATCCGTTTTGTGCGCGCGTAGTTTGGCGACATATTTGGCGGGTTCCCAATACATGACTTGGCTGTCATTCAAACCGGTGGTCACCAACATTGCGGGATAAGATTTTTTCTCAATGTTATCGTAGGGCGAGTAGCTGCGCATGTAGTCGTAAGCGGCTTTATTATTCGGATCACCCCATTCCAAATATTCACCTGTGGTCAATGGCAAGCTGGCATCCATCATGGTGTTCATCACATCGACAAACGGTACGGCTGCATGGACGGCTTTGAATAAATCTGGACGCATATTCACCACCGCGCCCATCAACAAACCGCCAGCGCTACCGCCTTGAATAATCAGCTTGTCTTTGCTGGTCCATTTTTCTTGAATCAAAAACTCGGCGGCGGCGATAAAGTCGGTGAAGGTGTTTTTCTTTTTCATCAACATACCATCTTCATGCCAACGCTCACCCAAATCGGTGCCGCCACGGATATGCGCTTGTACATAGATTACGCCGCGATCTAATAAACTGAGGCGAGCCAGTGAGAATGTCGCTTCGGTGGAAATGCCGTAGCTTCCATAAGAGTAGAGTAAGGTAGGTGCGGTGCCATCCAATTTCACGCCTTTTTTATACACAGCCCAGAGCGGTACTTTGACGCCATCTTTGGCCGTTGCCCATAAACGGCGTGCTTCGTATTGGCTGGCGTCAAAACCACCGACCACTTCTTGTTGCTTCAAGATCGTACGTTCACCAGTCGCCATATTCACGTCCATTACCATCGGCGGTGTGGTCGGTGATTGATACGACATGCGTAATTTTTGCGCCGTGTATTCTGGCGTGCCGCCGCTGCCTGCTAAGTACACTTCATCATTGAACTGCACGTTCTTCCATTGCTTGGTGTTGAAGTTGTAAATGCGAGTGCGATTGAGTGCTTTGGTCTTTTCGGTCACCGCTAAGAAATCGCGAAATACTTCGTAATTGCCGATCAACACATCGTCGCGATGCTTAACGATTTCTTTCCAGTTTTTTTCAGCGACTTTGCCTACAGGTGTCGTCACGATGCGGAAATTTTTTGCGTTCTTATTGGTGCGGATAAATAAATTGCCCGCACGATGATCGACGCTATAGCGATGTCCCTTTGTACGACCTAAGACTGTTTTGAATTCATCTAGCGGGCGTTCAGCTGGGATCAACCAGACTTCGCTGGTATCCGTGGCATAGGCCTGTAGTTGTATGAATTTTTTATCGTGGGTGGTGCCGACACCGATCCCAAACTGCTCGACTTTTTCATGATAAATCTCTTGTGCCTTGCCGCCCAGTTGGACGCGGAATAAGCGATCAGAACGTTTGGTCGTCGCATCTTCTTGGACATAAAACATGGTCTTGTTATCTGCTGCCCATGCCATGCTGGTAACGCGCTCGGCCGTGTCGCTTAGGAGCTCACCGGTTTTCAAATCTTTGATTTGCAATTTGAATTGGCGATAGCCCGTGGTGTCGGTCAGGTAGGCCAGATAGCGGTCATCTGGGCTGACTAAGGTTCCCGCTACCATAAAGAATTTTTGTCCTTTAGCCAGCTCATTTTGGTCTAAGAGAATTTCTTCTGCGGCTTTTTCATCGTAATTCATTTGCGCATCCGCTAGGCGACGGCAATTGATACCGTATTGTTTGCCGGCTTCGGTGCGTGAATAGTAATAGTATTTGCCGCGACGTACCGGCACCGATAAATCGGTTTCCTTCATGCGGCCTTTGGTTTCGGCGAATAGCTTATCAGCCAAAGCTTGTACGCCCGATGTCATCGCGCTGGTGTAGGCATTCTCGGCATTTAAATAGTCGATGACCTTAGGATCTTCTTTTTTCTGTAACCAGCGATAATCATCAGTGACGGTGTCACCATGACGGACTTCTGACCATGCCGCTTTGGCCGCAATTGGTGGCACTGCGGGAGCGCTTGCTGCTGCCGCTTGTGCAAAGGCGGATTGTTGTGCGGTAAGCGAGAGCATCATGCTTGCACTGATGGCTGCACTTGCGGCGACACCTAAGGTGGACCAATTTTTAAGGGACATAAAATTCCTTGTAATAAAAACAGTGAGAAGGGCATCTTATGAGACTTTCTTGTTAACTTCAACAACAAAAACGGGCGCTTAGAAAATTGGCTGAGAGGTCCATGAAGACTTTACTTAAACCCAGATTTTCCATTAGGCGCGTCTTCGACGCTATTTGAGCGCTGGCGGC
>CAYXJI010000049.1:0-15034 GCA_964465175.1 uncultured Burkholderiaceae bacterium
TCGCGCACTACTTAGTATCAACAACACAACACGAAGAATATTTACATTCATTTCCTTATTTAAAAAAGTGGCTCCGGGTAATTTGGAAGTTGTAGAAAATTTACCTACTCATCAGGACATTGCAATGATGATTAATACGAGCCGAGAAACCGTAACAAGAGCCTTACTGCAACTGGTTCAACAAGGGATCATTGAGAAAGACTTTCATAGGCTCATTATTCGAGACCCTCAGGCATTGACAAAATTAACCAACGGTTCCGATTCGAGCTAAACAAAATTAGGGGAAGACTGTTACTGGGCGAATGTTTGTCGCAGCTTTTCAGAAGCTTTAGATGCATTCCTAAACAATCTTGAGTGCCACTAGAGGCGCCAAAGATCAAAGAACATGCCTCTTTTGTATGGAAATATGAGAGAAACTGTCAGCATCTGCTTACTTATATTGTACTTATTTAAGCGCATGGCGATATATACTAACGCCTCGTACGAACCGAACAGTTCAGAGGTGTGGACTTATTCCAAACAATAAAAGTAAGTCGCATCAAGCAGAACTATTTAATTTTGAAAGTAAGTAATGAATTTACAGCCAGTTATTTTATCTGGAGGCTCTGGAACACGTCTATGGCCACTCTCTCGTGAAAAGCATCCTAAGCAATTGCTGGCATTAGATGGCAGTGAATCCATGTTGCAAGCGACCGCGAGACGCGTTAGCAAGGTGTGTGGCTCGCTGCCAGTAGCACCGCGACTAATTGTCTTGTGCAACGAAGAATATCGTTTTATCACAGCAGAACAATTACGCGACGTCGGTTTAAGCGAACAGACTTTATTGCTCGAGCCGATAGGCAGAAATACTGCCCCAGCATTGACCTTGGCGGCCATCTCCGCTGTGAATGAGCAGGAAGATGCGATTTTGTTAGTGATGCCAGCAGATCACGTCATCGCAGATAAGGAAGCATTTGGACTAGCGGTAGAAGCTGGATTAGCGCAGGCACAGCAAGGTGCCATCATTACCTTTGGTATCAAGGCGCATCGCCCGGAAACTGGCTATGGTTATATCAAAATGGGTGGCGCGCTTGCCGGCGATGCGATTTACACCATCGATTCATTCGTAGAGAAACCTGATTTAGCAACAGCACAAGCTTATCTCGCCTCAGGTCAATACTTGTGGAACAGTGGCATTTTTATGATGCGCGCTAGCGTCTGGCTGCGTGCGATTGCCCATTTCAATCCTGCCATGCATGCAGCTTGTCAGCAATCGATGGCAAATGCCAAAGCCGATTGTGACTTTGTCAGAATCGGTAAAGAAGACTTCACAGCGTGTCCTTCCGATTCGATCGACTATGCTGTCATGGAAAAATTGACGCAATCTCATGAACTGGGAATTGAAGCTTGTGTCATTCCACTCGATGTCGGTTGGTCTGATGTTGGCGCATGGGACGCGGTATGGGAAGTCGCCGAAAAAGACGCACATGGCAACTCGGCACGTGGCGATGTGATGCTGGAAAATTCAAAGAATTGTCTGGCGATGGCAGATAGTCGCTTGCTAGTCTGCCTAGGTATGGAAGACGCCATTATCATCGAGACCGCAGATGCCGTTCTGGTCACCAATAAAGCCAGTACCTCAGGGATGAAACAAGTAATTGCACGCTTGCGACAAGGGCAGTACCAACAGACCGATAATCATCGCAAAGTCTATCGTCCTTGGGGGCATTATGATTGTGTTGATGGCGGCGAACACTTTCAGGTAAAACGGATCGTGGTCAAACCTGGCGGTCGTTTGTCGATGCAAATGCACAATCATCGCGCCGAACATTGGGTGGTGGTGGCAGGTGTTGCGACTGTGACGCGTGGCGAAGATGTGATGATCCTGCAGCCGAATGAGTCCACGTTTATTCCACTCGGCGTCAAACACCGCTTGGAAAATTTAGGCGAGTGTGATCTCGAAGTGATTGAGGTGCAATCGGGTGCCTATCTCGGTGAAGATGATATCGTGCGTTTTGGCGATATCTATGGCCGTCTGGATGCATAAGCGCGGCGCGACTAAAGGCAAAAACAAGTGAAAGCATTTTTACTCTCGATTTGGCGTTTTCGCTATTTCATGCAATCGTCCATCAAAGCAGAATTTTTAGGCCGCTTTGCACGTAGCAAGCTGGGCGCTTTGTGGATGATACTCAATCCCTTGGCACAAGCAGCTATTTTTGCCATTGTATTATCAGAGATTCTGGCGGCCAAATTGCCGCATGTGGAGAGCAAATCGGCGTATGCGATTTATCTGATGGCGGGTACGGCAGCGTGGGGTTTATTCGCGGAGATTGTGACGCGCTGCACCACGGTATTTATTGATTACGCCAATACACTCAAGAAAATTTCTTTCCCGCGTTTATGTCTACCCTTGATTGTGGGAGGCAGTGCCCTGCTCAATCATGTGTTGCTACTCGGAGCCATGTTCATTATCTTTTTGTTCCTAGGGCATATGCCCACTTTGGCTTGGCTAGGCTTGTTGTTTGGGATAGCCTTGATCATGCTTTTTGCATTTGGGCTAGGCATCTTGCTCGGGTTATTAAATGTGTTTTCACGCGATGTAGGTCAAGTCATCACGATCGTCTTACAACTCTGGTTTTGGTTGACGCCTGTGGTGTATACCCGTGAGACTTTACCTAAGCAATTCGCTCCCATCATGGAATTTAATCCAATGGCAAAAATCGTCCAAATTTATCAGGATGCGCTGCTCTTTGGTAGATTTCCTAACCTATCGAGTTTGCTGATACCGACCTTGATTGCGATCAGTATTTTTATTTTCTCCTTTTGGATTTTCCGCCGCGCCAGTCCTGATTTGGTGGATGCACTATGATCCTAGATTCCTCAGTTGACCGCTAAATTTCGCACTGGAAGCCGCATGAATACTCATGATCAGGATGTTTTTGTTGTCCACCATTTGGGTGAGAGCGCTACGAATTCAATTGCGCACTTTTCCGCGCCTCTGGACTTTTTCGATACTTCGGCGAAGTATCCTCCTCCTATGAACATGGAGGTTCCGTCGTCGTCGCGGTGTAGTCGGGGTTTCAGACAACATGTTGTCTGCCGACGAAACGGATTGCCCTTGCAAGGGCAATTTCCCCAGCACCAAAGGTATTTCTGCCTCGCCAGAGACGCGGAAAAATGCACACTTGAACTCGTCCAACTGAGGATTCTTGGATGATTCAATCTACCTCGATTCAAACTACTTCGACGCTAGTCAACATTGATCAAGCAAACGCAACTCCCCATGTATTGCAAGTACACGGAGTCGGCAAATGCTATGCCAAATTCGATGGCTTGTTCGCGCGCTTATTGCACTGGATGGGCGTGCCGGTCAAAACAAAACAGGAATATTGGGCGAACAAGGACATCTCTTTTCAAGTCGCCCCTGGCCAAGCCATTGCCATCATCGGTCAAAATGGCGCCGGAAAAAGTACGCTTTTAAAAATGATTACGGGTACGGTGAGGCCGAGTACGGGTCATATCACTTTGCGCGGCCGCATCAGTGCCATGTTGGAATTAGGATTGGGCTTTAATCCTGAATTTACGGGCCGTCAAAATGCCTATATGGCCGGCGGTCTCTTAGGCTACAGCGCGCAGGAATTAGAGCGACTGATGGCGGGGATTGAAGCGTTTGCGGAGATTGGCGATTTTTTTGATCAGCCACTGCGTGTGTATTCGAGCGGCATGCAGGCTAGGTTAGCATTTGCGGTAGCGACCGCGGTGCGTCCTGACGTGTTGATCGTGGATGAAATTTTGTCGGTTGGCGATAGCTATTTTCAACACCGTAGTTTCGATCGTATTAAGCAATTTAAAGAACTTGGGACGTCGATCATTTTGGTGACGCACGGTTTGAGTGATGTACGTGCGCTTTGCGATCATGTGATTTTATTGGACAAGGGTCAGATCTTAAAACAAGGTAAGCCCGACGAAGTAGTTGATTATTACAATGCCTTCATCGCGCAAAAAGAAGGCGCACAGCTAAATATTTTACAAAACCGCGATGAAGATGGCTGGCTCAAAACCAAGTCCGGGAACAAACAAGCCGAGGTCGCGCGCTTGACCTTGCAAGATCAAAGCAGTGGCGAGCCGCTCGCTGTCGCGCAAGTCGGGCAGGCCGTCACGTTAGTCTGTGAGGTCAAAGTCAATGCGCCCATAGAACAACTGGTACTGGGTTTTATGCTGCGCGACAAACAAGGTAACGTGATTTGGGGCAGTAATACTTGGCATACAGACTTGGTACAAACGCAAATCAGCGCGGGTGAGCGTTTGGTATATCGTTTGCCATTTATCTGCACTTTAGGCGCCGGCTCTTTTTCAGTGACGACCGCCTTGACGCGTGGCGAAACGCATCTCGACGATAATTTTGAGTGGCAAGACAATTTATTGGTATTCGACGTGATTAATGCCAACCACCCCGCATTTATCGGTAGCAGTTGGCTAGACACGCGGTTTGCAGTTGAACGCACGAGTTCAAATGACGCTGTAAATTAACGGTCATTCTCGCTATTGAAGGTCTCTAAGCCTTCAATAGCGTTTGATACAACTCTACATACTTCTGCGCCATCACTTGTGCGGTGAACAATGCTTCAAAGCGCTGCTGCGCATTTTTGCCATACTGCAGCGCGAGTTCAGGCTGATCCCATAGAGTTTGCATCGCCTTTCGTAATGCGGCAGGCTGGCTAGGTGGCACCAGCAGACCCGTTTCGCCATCTCGATTCACAAACGATGTGCCGGTGCCGATTTCACACGAGATCATGGGCTTACCGTACATGGCGGCCTCTAACAAGGTGATGCCGAATGCTTCTGAGCGCAAATGCGAAGGGAATACCAAGCCATAGCACAGCGTCAACAAGGCAGCTTTATCAGCATCCGAGAGCGCGCCGACGAACTGCACATTCTGTAAACCTAGATGACGGGCTTGGGCTTTCAATGCCTGCTCTTCGGGGCCATCGCCCAAAATAATCACCGGTAGATCGCTACCTGCAACCGCCTCTAACAAGACATGCAAACCCTTGTAATAGCGCAGCATACCAACAAATAAAAAGAATTTTGGCGGCAGTTTGGCTTGCCAAGCAGCGCACAATGCAGAGTCATGTTTGGGATAGATACTGCGCTCTAAACCATAAGTAATGACCTCCGTTTTATCCCGAAAGGCCTGCAAGGTTTCACTACTAGCCATATAGTTGGGCGAGGTCGCGACGATTTTATCGACGCGCTTTAAAAATGAATTCTGTAGCGGCTGATAGATTTTCAGTAGGCGCTTTTGACGCACAATATCGGAATGATAGGTGACTACGCTGGGCTTTTTGATACCGCATAAAAAATGCGCCATATCCATAAAAGGCCAAGGAAAATGATAGTGAATGATGTCCGCTTGCGCAGCGAGTTGTTTGAACTTGGCAAACGCCCCCCACGAAAAGCCAGTCGAGGCGATTTCAAAATTTAAAGGTGCACGATGCACCTTATGTCCTTCAAACTCGATATCTAGTCGCTGTTTGTCACGCGTCAAAGTAAGCACTTCGGCAGTGACGCCTTGCTGCGCCGTTGCCGTCACCAGCTGTCGAATGACTTGCTCTACGCCGCCAAAACTGTCCGGGTAATAGGTGCGATAAAAATGGAGGACGTTCATTCTGATTTTATACTTTGCAGGCGGCACGATAAGCAAGGATGGTTTTTTCCATGCAGTCGTCCCAGCTCAACTCTGCCGCACGTTGCAAACCAGCCTGAATCGCCTGCGTGCGCCAAGTTTCATCCTCTAAGGCTTGCATCAAACCGAGTCGGATTGCGGGCACATCAGCAGGCTCAACTAACATCGCAGCGCCTCCGGCGACTTCAGGCATGGATGAACAATTCGACGTCAAAACAGGAACGCCGCTGGCCATCGCTTCTGCAATTGGCAGTCCAAATCCTTCGTACCAAGACGGGTAAGTAAACAAACGAGCACCTGCATACAATGCGGGCAAATCGCGTTGCTCGACAAAGCCAAGATACTTGAGCCAGCCTTCACGACTAGCACGCTGAATATCCTCATGGATGTCGTCACTTTGCCACCCGCCGCCGCCCGCCAATACCAGCGGCCATTGCTGCCGCATGGCTAATGGCAAACCGCGATAGGCAGCAAGCAAATTTAATAAATTTTTACGCGGTTCTATCGTCGACACAAAAAAACTATAGGTATTTGCAAGCAAACCAAAGCGCGACAAAACTGGCAATAAGGCATCATCACTACGTTGATGATAACTTCGATCGACACCCGATAAGGCTACATGCACGCGCTCAGGCGGAATTTGGAATTGATCAAGAATGTCGCGGCGCGCAGAGGCGGAAACGGCCAAGATTATTTGGGCACGCTCTACCGCCTCCGGCATGGTCGCCAACATCCGTTCGATACGCGCCTTTGGGTGCCATTGCGGATAACGATAAATCGACAAATCGTGGAACGTCACTACGCTGGGTAAATGTGTCTTAGGAACAAAGTAGTTCGGTCCGTGAAACACACCGTTGGCAATCTTGCCCAAGCGCTTGCTGACCATATAGGGCATGACTTTGCTGTAAAGACGTGCCGCTAAGGGAATTTGTCCAATACGGTGCCGTAGACTAGGAGGGATTCTTCCTATACTTTGCCCTAAGCGACTGGCGATACTCGGCGCCTGTCCCAGTTTTGATGCCGCATCTGTTGCGCTGTTAGGTGATACCGATTCCGGATCGGGCAAAGCTTTCCAACGACCGTCTGACAAATAACGCACACTATCGATACCCTCGCATTGAGGGAGTCGACTCGCCAATTCCCAAGCATATCGACCAATTCCCGCTAAAGGTGGATGTATCGCCTCTATAGAGAAAATGATATTCAATTCAAGACTCCAACATCGACACACGACGCAAGACTAGGGGTATCAATATGTGCCGTGACGATTTCTGCATTATCTAGCAAGCCTTCCAACATCCAACGCAAGGTATCGTGCAAGCTATAGTTGGGCATTGCGCCGATTAAGGCCTTTAATTTTGCAGCATCGCCAACCAAAGTACGCACTTCGTTCGCGCGCACAAATGCGGGATTGGAGCGAACTTCAATGCGATGTCCGGTAATGGCTTCGGCGAGGGCGATCACTTGTCGCAGCGAATATCCCTGACCGTTACAGATATTCACGGTCTGACCACGTGGACTTAATTTTAATAACTCTGCGTAAGCATAAACAACTGCACGGACATCAGAGAACTCACGATCGACGTCCAAATTACCCAACTCAATCACCGAGGCGCGGCGCTTAAAATGGCTGACAATTTTCGGGATCAAAAAATTCTCGGCTTGCCCAACACCAGCGTAATTAAACGGTCGAGTAATAAAAATCGGCAGTTTATCCATCCACAGTCGCGCTACATGCTCCATCGCCAACTTGCTAATCGCATAGTCATTGGCCGGCATGGCGGGCTCTTGTTCGGTGATGGTGCCCGCAGTCGAGTTACCATACACATTAGCGCTACTGGCGACTAAGACTGCCGTCGGCGGCACGGCTAGGCGCGACAAGGCATCCAACAGGTTTCTCGTGCCCATAATATTGATGCGATAAATATCGTCTGGGCTATCGTGTCCAACAAAGGCGACCGCTGCCAGATGCGCGACGATTTCGGGACGCACACGTTCCACCATGTCTTGCACCGCATGACGGTCACACAAATCGACATGGTAGACGCCGGCTCCCAAGGGCTCATTACCATAAGCGCTACCGAATACCTCGTAGCCACGAGCACTTAACTCCTTCGCCAAGTATGCACCGGTGAATCCTCTCAAGCCGGTAATCAGCGCACGAGGGCGCTCGCTCTTAGTAAGATTTCCCATGAATGTTTCGCTCAATATCCGCCGCCACCATCATTTGGCACAATTGTTCTAAGGTGGTGCTAG
The DNA here is from genome assembly GCA_964465175.1 of uncultured Burkholderiaceae bacterium. Lineage (GTDB taxonomy): Bacteria > Pseudomonadota > Gammaproteobacteria > Burkholderiales > Burkholderiaceae_D > Undibacterium. The sequence continues at coordinate 7,922 of CAYXJI010000049.1, forward strand.
GCTCCCAGCCCAGCACTTCTTTTGCTTTTTGTGGATTGCCAATCAATAATTCGACTTCGGCAGGGCGATAAAATTTTGGATTTACTTTGACTAAAATTTTCTTGGTTTCTGCGCAACGCGCAACTTCATTTTCGGCCTGCCCTTCCCATTGCAACTGAATATCCGCAGCCTTAAAAGCCATCGTCACAAAATCGCGCACCGTTTCAGTACGATTTGTTGCTAGTACAAAAGTATCCGCGACCTCAGCTTGCAGCATACGCCACATACCTTCTACATATTCTTTTGCGTAGCCCCAATCACGCTTCGCATCCATATTGCCGAGCTCTAAGCAATCGAGCTTACCTAACTTTATTTTTGCTACGGAATCTGTAATTTTGCGCGTCACGAATTCGCGTCCACGTAATGGGGACTCATGGTTAAACAAAATACCGCTGCAAGCGAAAATGCCATAGGATTCGCGATAATTAATCGTCATACTATGGGCGTATAGCTTGGCAACACCGTAAGGACTGCGCTGATAAAACGGGGTGGACTCAATTTGCGGCACGGCTTGCACCTTGCCGAACATTTCAGAGGTCGACGCCTGATAAAAACGAATTTTGGGATTCACGACGCGAATCGCTTCCAATAAATTCAAAGCGCCCAAACCTGTAATTTCTGTCGTCGTCACAGGCTGTTCAAAAGAAACGCCGACAAAGCTTTGCGCCGCCAGGTTATAAACCTCGGTGACTTCGGTGGTTTGCATCAAACGGATACTGGATGAAAGATCAGTTAAATCGTATTCCACCAAATGTAAATTAGGGTGTTTTTCTATCCCTAACTCTTCAATCCGCCAAAAGTTCACAGAACTGGTTCGTCTGTAGGTGCCAAAGACCTGATATCCCTTTTCCAATAGCAATTGCGCCAAATAGGCGCCATCTTGTCCGGTAATACCAGTGACCAATGCTCTTTTATTCATGTACCAACCTTGCGCCTAAGCAATTCTTATATTTTTACAATTTACACAAGCCCATGCCAAGTTTGATTGATGCACATGCTGATCGCGCAATCGAATTGCGGATGCTACATACCTGACGGGAAAAGTAAATATTATGTAAAAACTAATTAGTGACCTCAAATCGAAAAATTTCGCGCTTCCAAACCTGCAAAAACAACATCCGATTTAAATTTTAACCGTCTAGTATACCTGTTATCACTCTTAGATATCACGAAAATTGTCATTAGAATGTCAAACAAAATTCCAGACAATCCAGCGACATTTTCAGCATAGACGCAGCAATATGTTTATTTTTCGACAGCGCCACCGTGATTAGGGCGATCCGAACATGCCGACCTAAGTTCAGTTCAAATCTTAATTCGCACCGTATTTTTTACGATAGGCCGCTACGGCTTCTTTATGCTGCACTAAGTCTGGCGCCGCACCTGCGCTGGATAAACATTCAAACAAATCATTCAAGCTTGCAATCGCAATCACTGGTATCCCAAAAGTCTTAGTAATCTCCTGCACCGCAGAGAAAGCTGAGAGTTGTTCGTCACTACCAGCACGTTCCATACGATCCAATGCGATCAAGACAGCACAGGGTGTCGCACCCGCAGCACGTATCATCTCGACGGATTCACGCACCGAAGTACCGGCAGAAATAACGTCATCAATGATCACGACGCGGCCTTGCAATTTGGCACCGACTATCGACCCTCCCTCGCCGTGATCTTTGGCTTCTTTGCGATTGTAGGCGAACGGCACATTGCGCCCTTTGGCGGCTAAGGCCACCGCGGTCGCTGAAGCCAGTGTTATGCCTTTGTACGCAGGGCCAAATAACATGTCAAATTCAACACCAGCATCCAGCAGAGTCTGGGCATAAAAATCGGCGACTCGCCCTAAGTTGGCACCATTATTAAATAAGCCCGCGTTGAAGAAATACGGCGAGTTGCGCCCCGCCTTGGTCACAAATTGACCGAAGCGAATTACCTCCGCCTCTACTGCAAAATGGATAAATGCTTGTTTTAGATCGCTCATAGGTTCTTCTCAGTTCTTCTCAATTCAATTCAATTCGTTTTTCAAGGCATCGATAATATTCAATAGTCGCGTTGACAACCACGGCCACTGACGCGACTGTGCCCATGTGTGGGCTTGTAGGATTTGCTGCTGCAACAAACCGGCATCGGCCAACATAGCTTGCATACCACTTGCTAATTCTGGCGAGGAAACGCCAGGCAAACGATAAACCGCATCGTCAACATCGTCAAATATGGATAAGGGCGTCACCGCAACAGGCACGCCAGAAGCGATCCCCATGCGCACCGCCGCGCTGGAAGACTCCTGCGTCTGCTGATAGGGATAGACAATCAAATCTGCCGCCTGCAGATAAGTGACGCAGCTTGCGTCGGGCAAAAATTCGGTCTTGAACGTGACATGATCAGCAATGCCCAATGCTTGTATCAAGCGCTGGCAATTATCATACTCGTGCTGCGATTCGGGAATAGGATAAAGTGCATTGAGCAACAGTAAATGCAGCTGCGTATTCTGTTGCCACATCTGTGCAAAAGCATGGATCAGCTGCGGCAAGCCCTTATGCGGCAACAAAAACCCATACGAAGCGATCAAGGTCTTATCTATCCCTATCTGTAGGATTTCTCTCAGTGCGGCCTTATGATTGACTGGTGTCGGCAATAGTCCTTGTGGGAATAAAGTCACATTATCGATCAAACCAAAACCTTTGAATCGGTTTAAATCAGCAACCCCATGCACATACAAACGCGTCGCCACAGCTAGGCTACTGGCAATGCTAGCGAGTGAAAAGGTCTGTTCAGGGCGCACCAAATCGGCAGTCGCATGAAAGAAACAATGCACGCTGATATCGCGCGCTTCCAAGGTCTCAATCAAGTTCGCCAACTCGCGCAAAGTGAAAAAACCAAAGTTATACTGAATCACCGCCACACCTGCACCCGAGGCAATAATGTCCGACGTCAGTTGCGCCAGATTACCCTCAAAGCCCATCTGCCAGTTGCGCACAACGTTTTCGCCATCAGGTTCGGTACGTTCCGCGGTTTGGTCTGCATACACGGTCAAGCGATCTGAAGGAATCAGCGCGGACAAAAACTGAGAATAGGCGGCGATACCACAACGCTTATTCCAACTACTAATCCAAGCAATCTTTGCTTCATGCCGCAATAAGCTTTGCTGTTCCAAACACGCTAGCGCGGCGACACTGTTCTGCGCAGTTTTCGCCCACGTAAAATCGCGCAAAATGTTTTGCTTTGCGATCTCTGTTTTCAATCGAATCTGGGCAATCGGCAAGCTTGCTACTTCACGCAATAATTGCGCTAAATGCTCGACTTTGGGATGTGCCCATACCGAATGCATAGCGCCTAAATGGGTGCGCGATTTTTCAAATTCAAAATCACACAGCCAAGTCGCGTCTTCGCCACAAAAATCCGTCTGCCCACCAAAGCCCGTCGTAATGACAGGCAAATCAAATAGCATCGCTTCTGCAATCGGCAAGCCAAAACCCTCGCCACGACTAGGCGCAACGAAGGCATTACTAGTCTGGTACCAGCCAGCTAACTCTTCATCACTGCAATCGCGATTGATCAAGACCACATCGGGGAAATGTGCATCGTTTTCCCGCAACTTGGCAAGCTGTGCCTCAACATCATTATGCGGATTAGGGAAAGTCTTAATCACCAAACTCACGTCATCTTCAATGCGAAAAGCTTGTCCAAATGCTTGCAACAAAACATCCACACCTTTGCGTGGAAAACACGAAGAAATATGCAAGAAAGTGAATGCTTTTAACGTGACCAGCGGCGCTTGTGGCGACACGCTCAGCAAATGGTCTGCACCACCGCCTATGACCGCAATCGGCACACTGACACCGTTGTCTAACAAGGCTTTTTTGACGAAGCGAGTATGCGCCAAGACGATGTCTAATTTGCGATTAAAACCTTGCGCAAACTCGATAGGATAGCCGGTCTCTTCCCAACCATAACAATGAATGGCTCGCACGCGCGCCCGCATATCATCTAAGTAAGGCGGGTAACAATAACGCAAGGCGACATCTGGTGCGACTGAGATATCCGGCCCATCCGCAGCAGTCCCACACATGGCTGCGATATCAGGATTATTCTTTAAAAATACGGGACTCACTTCCAAATCACGCCCCGCATCTAAGCTACGCATGCGTACATTTTTACCTTGCGCATGCAAAGCCCTAGCAAATGCGCGATTCACTACCGCCAGACTATAACTGGAATCAATCGGTCCTTCGACTTGCCAAACCGGCCGACTTTCGGACTCAGCGTACAAGGTTGCGGCATGGCTAAACAATGCTGGATCAGGCTGTAAATCCAAACCTAGCTGTTGTAAGTAATTGGACAAAGCCGCTCTCACCGTCGCGACTTCAAAGCGTGCTAAGTTGCGCCGCTGTCCAGCAATGACCTGGCGCCGTAAAGCTGGCTCGGTCAGCACCGTGTGCACCAAGGCAGCCATCGCCTTCGGATCAAATTCTTGTAGCAGTAAACCGCCACATCCCATCGTGTCAGGCACGCCACTGGCGGCATGCGCCAACACTGGCACGTCAAACAGCATCGCCTCAATTAAAGGCATACCAAAACCTTCATGCTGACTCATGCTGACAAACACATCTGCCGCACGATAATAGGTCAGCAAATCCTCGTTAGCGACCTTGCCCGTCAATAGCACTTGCTCAGTCAAGCCTAAAGCATCAATCTGCTCCTGCATACGACGCGCATAGTCAAAACTGGTAGTCGCCCCTGCTAGAATTAAGCGCACAGGTTGACAATACGTTTTCTTCAACTCGGCTAGCATTTCCAATAATTGCAATTGATGCTTGTTTTCGCACACGCGACCGACAAACAAGATATTCACCACGCCACGCAGCGAGGCAAGCAAATCAGGATTGGTCGCACCACGACGAACCTTATCGACATCGACCAAGAGTGGAATCGTTTCGAGCGTCTTAAATCCGGCTTGTCGCAGCTCTTCGGAATTGATCGCCGAGTCACCAATACCGCCTAAAAATTGGGGCATCCAAACACACAACTGCTCGCGCCCGAGCAAACTTAATCTACGCAAAGGTCCCGCTTCTGGCAAATATTGCTCTGGCGTGATGTTGTGATACACCATCACTTTCGGCACAGCTAAAGCATCTAACCAAAAATGGTTCTCATAACCTAGGCTATGATGTACCAACAGAAGGTAATCACTCACTAAGCCCAACTGAGTTACATGTCTTACTGTGTCTTGTAAATCTGGTGGAATATGTTCGCAATAAATCTCTGACTCGAAACCCAAGCTACGCAATAAACGCTGCGTAAAAAACATGCCATTGGTCACGCCATCGCCTGCCAGACAAGCTGGATGGAATTGATGTATCGATTTAATTGGCATTTAATTTCCACGCAATGACAGAAAAGTCTTGCGGCCCATACAAAGCATGATTAAATCGTTTGGCTAATTCGGAATCTTCCACCAGCTTAAAGTCATCAGGATAAGGGTGTAAGCGTAGAATTTCTGCTTTAGCGAAACCTCTTTGCTTCGCCATGAATTGCGCCACAGCAGGAACTATTGGATTCAAGTGGGTTGGATCAAAATAGAAGTTACACGCGCCCACAGCAAGATTTTCCGGATTAGGTGTTTCAAAAATAATCAAGCCATCTGGACGCAGAGCGCGCAAAGCGGCATCAAATAGGCTGAGCAGAACTTTGAAAGGCAAATGTTCAATAATATGGAATCCTGTGATTGCCGCTAAACTCGCTTCGGGCTGCTCACGCAAATAATCGATCGCGTCCAAACAATATGCGGAAAACCCTCTGTCCCGACAGGTTTCTACCATCGCCGTATTCATATCGATACCAATCGCATTAATTTGATTTTGCTTTAACAAGCCCAACCATTCGCCACGACCACAACCGATATCAATCACGGTCGCACTTTGATCACCCGAAAACTGCTGCAAATACGGCAGATACACTTCTAGACGTGCCTTGATATCGGCAGATGTTCCGCGGAAATTATCTTCAAATTCCACATAAAATCCATCCAAACCAGGCACCTCGATCTCTGGCTCCGGCTGCCGAGTTGCTTGCAATAACAGTGTTCGCTCTGCGCTGGAAGCGGTACTGGATACAACCACATTCTGTGATTGCAATTGACGTATTTCTCTCACCAAATTGGCCAAACGGTTGTCTTGCTCGCTCTTCGTGAGGTTGAACTGCTGCCAATGGGAACTAATACGGTAGTTAGTCGCTGCAGAAGTATTTTCTAATTGCGCGAAACGAACTTCACTCGCATTGAGCTGCGCTTGCATAGCCTGAACATGCGCCTCTATGCGAGCGATTTGTTCTGCCTGCGTACGCAGACTCTCCAAGGTTTGCTCTTGAAAACACCGCGCATTATCTCCCATGACTTCTAACTCGATAGCAATTTTTTGACGAATGCTAGTAAGCTTCAATATGGAGGTCGCCCAGATAACAACGCCCCCAATCAAAGGAATCAATCCGATTCTTTGGCGCAAGCTTAAACCGGGAGCAAACATGCTAAGTCGACGCTGCGTAGGTCCGATCTCGGCACTCGCCTTAGAATCAACATGGGTTAAAACCGATGATGGCTTATCAGCGACTCCGATAACTTCCTGTCCCTGATTAACATTTTCAGGCGTATTCTCAGTTGCATTCGTCGCAAGGTTAGCGCGAGACTTCAGCGCTTCCATCTTGTTCGCGAGCTGTTCAGTGTCTATTTTTGTATTATTTGGCAGTAACATATTTCTATTCATTGGAAATAGCATCAAATGATTCATGCCTGTTTTTCGAATGGGCTAGAGTATAAACGCAATTGCGGGGTATGACCCGCTTTGACATTCTTCGCCAATGTCTAAATTTTGTACTTTTTTATGTCGTTTTCATCCGTAAAGTGAGGATCACCACATCGAGTACAGAAATCAGTTATGCTTAGACATCAACACTTTGTTGAACCGAGTTCCATTTTCTCGCTTCAATCTCAACATTTTTTTCCTAGCAAATTATGACCAAAATTATCTCCGCCAATCTAAACGGCATACGTTCGGCAGCAAAAAAAGGCTTTTTTGAATGGAT